>JADGEG010000114.1 GCA_016744485.1 Arcobacter sp.
TAAGGATTATAAAAATAACTTTTGGTAAAATAGGTTCAAATTTTATACTATTTAAATTAACAGTTATTGCAAATTCTATATTTTGATCTAAAAGGTATTGAATTGTATCTTTGATCTGTAAACTTACAAGTTCTTTATATTCTTCATCATTCATAATATTGTTTATCATTTTTTAATCCTAAATTAAATTTTGCTTGATATTATATCTTATGAAACTAATATTTTTACTTATTTTTTATATTATATTTAATCTTGTATCTTTCCCTTCTTTTATATATGCTCAAGGTATAAAATTAAATGAATATGATAAAAATAATATTAATAATTCTAAGAATAAAAATAAAATCATCACAAGATTATCTCAATATATAAAAATCAAAAAAAAAGTTAAAAACTTTGCTTTACTTAAAAAACTATCTCATATAAATACATTTTATAATAAGATATTACCAGTTAATGATTTACAAAAATATAATGCCGATGATTACTGGGCAACACCAAAAGAATTTTTAATCCAAGGCAAAGGAGATTGTGAAGATTATGCTCTTGCTAAATATTTCACTTTATTAGAACTTGGAATTAAAAAAAAGAATTTATTTTTATCTGTTGTAAAAGTTAAGAATGAAGCAAATTATCATATGGTTTTGCTTTTTTTTAAAGATAAAAAATCTATGCCTTTAGTGTTAGATAATCTTAGTTCTAAAGTTGTATCTTTTAATAAAAGAAAAAAACTAATTCCAAAATTTATTTTTAATGAAAAAGAAGCATATTTATTAAAAAATAAATTAATTGATAAAAAAGTTCACATTAACTGGGGAAAAAAAAATAAATGGAAAAATATATTAAAAAAAGTATATATTAATAGTGAGTAAAAAATATAGTATATAATTACTGCTTTTATACAAATTTTTTACACTTTGTCCTAAAATTTTTAATAATAGGAAAAACCTCTATTATTAAGTTTTAAATTAGATTTTAAATTAATGTGTTATTTCTAATCTAACTTTGTAGTTTCAAAATTCATAACTTGTAAACGAACAGAACGATTTAGTGATTTTTCACCTACTTGTGCTTTTATTTTTGCTGATGTTATTTTTAAATTTTGATCTTCTGTATTTAAAAAATACCTTGATAAATCAAAAATTTTACTAGCTTTTTTAGTAGTATTATCATTTCCATTTATAACAGGCAGAACTGAAGCTGTAAGTTTACTACCATCAATGAAGTTAAATTTTAATTTAGCACATAATCTATAAACTAAAGCTCTTAAAGTATCACTATTAATAGGAACATCTGTCCATATATTGTATTCGATATCAGAATATGAAATAATATTTCCATTTGCTTGAATAAGAAGTTTTAAAAGAGATGTTTCATTTTTTGACAGTTTTATTGGATTTTATTTAAAAAAAAGTATGTTTTTTTGTTTATTATAGTAATAGTCTTTATCAATTTTAATAATATTTTCTTTATTTTTATATTCTTGATAATTGTTTAATAATTTATATGATATTAATTTTAAAACAGCTTTTAGTTCGTCATTATTAAAAGGTTTGATTAAATATGCTAAAGGATTAATTTTTATAGCTTTATCTATGATTTTATCATCTGTATAAGCAGTTAAATAAACTACTTTAATATCTTGTTCTTTTTTTATAAGTTCATAACACTGTATTCCATTTATAGATTCTTCAAAATTAATATCCATAAAAATAACTTGAGGTTTAAACTCTTTGGCATACTTTATAGCTTCTTTACATATACCTTATGTCCTAAAGCTTCGATAGTTTATTTTAAATCTAAGGCTATTATTGTTTCATCTTCAACAATTAAAACATTTAATTTATTCATCTTCTAACCATGAACTTTTTATATTTGTTCCTTTTTTTGATTTGATGCTAATATCTCCTTTTAACCGGTTTTTTACTAAAGTATTAACTAAAGTTAGACCTAAAGTATTATTATTATTTTTATTTTCAATAAATCCTATACCATTATCTTTAACGATAAAGATACATAATTTATGTTCTTTTTTTAATATTATATCTATTTGTGCATGAGGATTTTCTACATTACTAAAAGCATGTTTTATAGAATTTAATACAAATTCATTTAAAATCAATCCACAATAAATTATATTTTCTAGTTTTATATTACAAGTTATATCATTTTTTATAATAGCTTGTGAATGATATGTTTTAATTAGTTCATGAATTAATATTTTAAAATATTCTTTTGTATTTATAGAAGATATTTTATTTTGTTTATACAATAATTCATGTAAAAAGCTAATTGCTTTTATGCGATTTTATGCTTGCCTAAATATTCCTTTTGTTGTAGCATTTTTAATCTCAAAACTTTGTAATCTTAGCAAAGAATTAACCATTTGTAGATTATTTTTAACTCTATGATGAAGTTCTTGCATTAGAAGTTATTTTTCTTCTAATGCTGAATTTAAATGTTCTGTTTTATTTCTTACTTCATTTTGTAAATTAATTTCTATATTTTTTTGTTCGTAAAGTAATCTTTGATCAAGTTTTTCTTTGGTTTTTTGTAGTAGATTTATACGGTATGCTAAAGCAATAGAAAATATAATAGCTTCAAAAAGGAGATTGGCTTGTAAAAAATACGAAAATGTTTCATATGTTTTATCTAAAGTATTATTTGATATTGAAAAATAAATCCATCCTATAAATATAAAAAAGAATTGAAAACCATGCGATTAAATATATATATATTAAATACTTTATTTTTTTATAAAAGCCAAATAAAAAGCTTTGTACAGTAACAATACAATAGGTAAAATAAATAATACTAATATATTCAAATTTAAAATACTCAAAAAAATTAGAATTATTGAATAAAAATGTATAAAATTGTTAAATTTTTTAAATCTCTTAAAATTTAAAAGACTACTAGTAAATTTACTTGTAAAAAACATAATTAAAGAGAGCATTAAAAAGTTACGATTTATAATAAAATCAATCTGATTTTGTTCAAATACATATAAACTTGAATAACCTAAATAAATAGATAAATGTAAAGATATAAAAGTAATATATAAGATGTAATATAAATAAGCTTTATCTTTTCTAAAACTATAAACAAATAAAATAAAAATTGAACCAAAAAAAAGACTTGTTATATTGTTTTGATATATAAAATGTTTTTCAAAATATTTTTCTTCCCAAAGATTGATTTTTGTAGATAAAGATGCATTATTTGATTGAGCTTTAATATAATAAATTTGCTGTGTATTTGGACTTAAATTTATAGTAAAACTTGGTTTTAGAGAATATCTATTTTTATTTATTTGTAAAAGACCATCAAGATATATAGTATTGTTTTCATATAATTCTACTTTTCTTGTTATTGGAACTTACATATTCTAATACTACAGTTTTATTTATCAAACTCTTATTTTTTAAGGTAAATTTTATCCACACAGTTTTGTTTTTATTAATTCCAAAATTTATTATTGTTTTATCATTTTTATGAAAAGATTGTTTTTTATTTGCTCAAAGCTTGTTTTTTCTATATTATTATCAATATAAAGATAACTTTGTGATAATAAATCAATCTTTTTTGATATTTGGTTTATATCAATAGTTTTAGATATTATATAAGAGTTAAGAAATATTAAAAAAAATAAGTACTTCAATAATGTCATTATAAACAAAAAAAGACAAACTTAATATCTTAATTTGCAATATATAGTACCTATGTTTATTCTAAATATGTTACTTATTTTATACTACTTTGTAAATCTCTATTTTTATATGCTAAGGCTATAGTTACTATTACAATCGAAGATGCTACATAAACCCATGTAGGTATTGGTACAGGATCTCCTGTAGCATAAGAATGCATTCCTGATAGATAAAAGTTTACTCCGAAATATGTCATAAGTATAGAAAAAAAAGAAAGAACACAAGCAACACTTAGAATATATGGAGTGTTAAGTTTTTTTATAAATCTTAAATGCAATACAATAACATACACTACTATTGAAATATATGCCCATGTTTCTTTAGGATCCCAACCCCAATACCTACCCCAAGATTCATTTGCCCAAATACCACCTAAAAAATTTCCAATTGTAAGTGCTGATAATCCAATGATTAATGAAATTTCACAAATAGCTATAACGTGCTTAATTGTCTCATCTAAATGAGGTCTATTTTTTCTAAAAATAAACATAATTAATATTAAATATCCTAAAATACAGGCCAAACCAAAAAATCCATAAGATGCTGTTAAAATAGAAACATGAATTGTTAACCAATATGATTTTAAAACAGGAACTAAATTCGTGATTTGTGGATCAATTGTTGTTAGGTTCGCAGTAAACATAAAAATACCAGCAAGAATAACAGCAGCACTTAAAGCTAAAAGTGATTTTCTAAAAAATACTACAGCTGCAAAAATAGCTGACCAAGATATATATAATAATGTTTCGTAAGTATTTGTCCATGGAGCATGTCCTGAAACAATCCATCTAAAACCCATACCAAAAGTATTTAATAAAAATAATATTGATAAAATTATAAAAAATACAAAAGTTATTTTTTTAGTTTTAAAAGATGGATTAAATATCATGATAAATGAAGCAATCAACATAAGTAAACCTAAAATCATATATGCAATAGTTAGTTTAAAGAATATATCAAGATCACTTAAAAATATTTCATTTTCAATTTGAGTATCACTTGGTATGACTTCAAAACCAGCTTGATGCTGATATTGACTAATTAAACCTATATATTTATTAGTCATTTTCCATTGTTTATCTATAACAGAATTTATAAAACCTCTTGTTAAAAGTTCAATTGCTTTTTGATTTTCACCTTTAAATTTATTTATTGCATCAAGTGGAGCATACCACATATTATTGTCATCATTAATTTTGTTTTTTTCTTCTTTTGCTTTTGGATAAATTTTAAACAAACTAGCATTATAAACCATAAAAACGATATTTAATCTTTCATCAAGTTTTAAAATATCTTTTTCAAATGTTCCTCTTTTATCTGGTTTACTTCTTGAAGTTTCTTGTACTTCTTTTTGTAGAAGATATTTTCCATCTTTAAAAACTTCTGAGAACGATACAAATTTTTGATTTTTTTGCATACCTAAAAGCTTTTTTAATTTTGGAGTTTTAACTTTTATCATTCTAACATCTCGCCAAATACTAGGGCTTGATAACATTCCTAATATAATTTGATTTGCATTCATATCAAACATAGTACTTTTAGTTGAGATTTTTAATAAAATATTTTTATTTAAAGTATCAAGTGGTTTCATTCTTCCTTGTCTATCTTGTGTGCTTAATCTTGCAAATTTTTTAGCTGAGTTTAAAGATTTTTCTTTGAATTCTTTTAGGTAAATTTGAACAGCTTGTTGCTTTTCTTCTAACTTTGTTTTTTCACTTGCATGCAAAATATTTGTATTTTGAAAAAATAATAAACTAAACACTACGATAGCTAGATTTTTGTTTTTTACATATTTTGTTAGCTTCCAAAATCTACTTTTTTTATCAAAAAAATTAAGCAATAAACCTAAAGTTAATAAAAAATATCCTAAATATGTAGGCCATTTTCCAGGATCGTTATTAACAGATAAAATAGTTCCTTTTTCATCTTGGTCATAGGAACTTTGAAAAAACAAGAAATTTCCTTGATGTAGAGTTCTATTCATATAAATTCTATAATCATAACTAGAGTTATCTGTATTTATAACTGTGATTTCTGAAGCATAAGACGATGGTGACATACTACCTGCATAGCGTTCTAATTGAAAATCTCTTAGGTGAATGGAAAATGGCAGTTTTAAAGTTTTAGAACCATATTCAAAAGTTACAATCGTATCTCCGAAGTCTTCTACTTTTTTTATACCTTGTTCACCTCTTGTCCCTATTAGTTTAACACTTCTACTTTTATTGTTAAGTTTTGCATTTATAATTAAATAATTTGATTTAGTTTGATTAGTTTTTGAATAATTATAATGTTTAAATTCTATTTGTAGTTCTTTATCAGCAAGTTTTATTTTATGTTTAAAATAATTAGACCCTAAAGCAGTTAATTCAATAGGATATTCTTTATAATATGATTTGTCTTTTTGTTTTATTTTTACTTGTAAATAAGGTTCTAAAGAAATCATTTTATTTTGTGTTTGACCCTCTCTTATATGAATAATACCTTCATATCCTATATATCTAGTCATTGCTGCACCTATTAAAATAACTACAAATGAAGCGTGAAATATAAATCTAGCTTTATTTTTCCACATCTTATATTTAAAAATTATTGATATTAGATTAACCATAGTAAGAACTAAAATTATTTCATACCATAGATTATTATATACTAATACTCTTGCACTTGATGTTCCAAAATCATTTTCTATAAAAGTAGCAATTGCTGCACTAATACCCAAAATAGCTAATAATATAATTGTAGTTTTAAATGAAAATAATAGATTAAAAAATTGTTTCAAACTAACATTCCTTTGACAAATAAAATAAAATTTGATTATACTCTTTTTTATATAAATATTGTGTGTAGTATGTATTTTATATAAAGAAATTTTTTAATTAAAATTTTATGACACAGATATTAT
>JADGEG010000269.1 GCA_016744485.1 Arcobacter sp.
TATCAACCTACTCATAAATTTTTAATAGGTGAAAAAGAAGATAACATTATGGAACTCTTTTTTGTAGAAAAGATCAAAAAAAATACCATCAAAAAACATCATAAACCTAAAAGGACTTTTTCTTGCTTCTATGTAAAAACTGACATATTAAATGTTAGAAAAAGACCCTCATCAAAAAGTAAAATTATACACAGATATAATAAAGGTCAAGTAATATGTGCCATGCAACAAAATTTTGCTTGGATTAAAACAAAACATGGATGGTGTTCTAAAGATTATCTTTCTAAATCAAAACTTTAAAATTTCTCTTTGAGCCTATCAGTATATTTTTTTTTATTGTAACTGACCTTAGATAAATAATGACAACATATCCTATTTTAAAAACCATGATTTATATAAAGTTTAAATATTATTGATGTAAAATAGAGTAATACAATAAAAAGGGTTGCTTGCATGCCTTCGAAAAAAGATTTATCAGAAAGAGATATTCTTTTCAAAGTTTGTGATGAACTTGAAGCTCAAATAAATAGCTCAAAAAACAATAGTAAAAACACTAATGCAAGCAGTTTTAAAAGAGGCATTTGGAAAATAATGGTAGATTTTTTCCAAGATTTCTTAAATAAAAATAATATATCTGTTAAAGAATTATTATTTAAAACGATTTTTAAATCTATTGGAAAAGTTATTGTTTTATCTGGGATAGGATTAGTAGGTATTCCTTTTATTGATTTAGTAATAATAAGTTTATTAAACTTCTTTGGTGTATCGGTTGAACTTTCAAATAATCCAAAACTTGGTGTTTTACTGATTGTAATTGGATTAATATACGAATTGATAATTTATTGGATAGATAAAAAAAACAATCCTAATAATGGTGTTGTATCACAATTAGAACATATAAAAAAAGATTTTTTTAATGGAGAAATTGATAATGCGATTACACATTTAGATAATGCAAAAAAAGAACACAACTTAAATAAAAATTCTCTATATGAAATATTAATGTTAGAAACTGAAATAGCCTTTCAATTAGGTCAATATGATGATATTAAAGAAAAATTAGTCTATTTAGAAAAGAATTTTAATAAAAAATTAAATGATAGATTCTATCAAATCCAGTTAAGCGTATATGCACTTGTTAAAGATAAAAAGAATTATGATAATGTGAGCACGAAATTAAAACAAGAGTTCTCATCAAACCAACCAAATGAGTATTTTGAAATAGTTTTTTATTTGAACTCAGGACAAATAAAAGAAGCAAAAAATCTTTATAATGATTATATTCAGAACAATGACAATAAACTTCTTTATATAGGTGGTCTCATTTGTGCTAATTTACATATGGATACACAATTAGATGATGACTATGAAAAAGCAGATTTATATTATGCAAAATACTTAGAAGAGAAGCAACCTAATTTTTTTGAAAGGCTTGAAATATATAAGTTTTATTCAAGGACTGCATTTAATAAACTATTACTAAATCATTCAAATGTTGAATATAAAGAAAAAGTTGAAAATACGAGAGAACTACTTGGTTCCATTAAAAATAGTTTCCATTATTTTAACACTACTCATAAAATATTTTTAGAAAATCATTACTTGCATTGTCTTTATGTTTTAGAAAAACAAGAATTTGTTAATTATTATAAAACAATAAATGAAGATGAAATTGATGTAATTAA
>JADGEG010000270.1 GCA_016744485.1 Arcobacter sp.
ATTTACACTTGCATCAATAGTGCCTTTAATAGGAAAAGTATAAATCTTATTTTCTTTTATTTCGCAAAAACTTTCAGGTGAAAAACATACAAATTTATCAAAAAATTTTATTTTATGTTTAGCTTGTGCTTTTTTATATATTTCATTTAAATTTTGTTTCGTTTTTATTTTTGTTTGAAATGTTAAGTTAGCTAAATAGCTATCTCCATTTTTAATATATTCTTGTAATACATCAAATTTTTGTTTATATTTTTGAAAAGATATAGGATATTTAATAATATTTTCTTTTTTAGAACTTTGAAGTAGAGGTTCATTATTCATACTATATTTAATATCTTGAGGCAAAGTATCTAATGTTTTAATATAATATTTAGATAAATCATAAGATATTACAAAAAAAAATGCTTTTTTAGAAGCTCCATATTGATTTAATATTAATCTAATTTCTTCTTTTTTCAAATAAGTGCTTATTTTATTAGTTTTTTTAGTATTGCCATTCGAATTGCTACACCATTTGTAACTTGTTCTAATATTTTATTTCTAGGATCTTTTAACATATCATCAGAAATATCAATATTTCGATTAACAGGACCTGGATGTAATAGTAAAATATCTCTATTTCCAAAAACTTCTTTTGTAATACAATAGTTTTTTGCATACTCATTTAAAGATTCAAAAAATTGTTCATGATGTCTTTCTAATTGTGTTCTTAAACTCATAATAATATCAACATTATCTATAATATCACTTATATTATCATATTGTTTATGTTCACTATTTTCATATTGAAAACACTTAGGTGCTACAAAACAAAGCTCTAATCCAAATCTAGGAAGAAGTCTTTTATTAGAACCACAAACTCTTGAACTCTTAACATCACCTATAATAGCAATTTTTTTGCCCTTAATATCTCCATTAAAGTGTTCTATTATTGTAAATAAATCTAATAAGGCTTGAGTTGGGTGTGCATGTTCTCCATCTCCTGCATTTATAATAGGACAAGTAACATATTTACTTAATGTTTCAGGAAGACCCCATTTACTATGTCTAATAATAAGAGCATCTGGTTTCATAGCATTTATATTTGCAACTGTATCAAATATAGTTTCTCCTTTATTACGAGAAGAAGTTCCTACATCTAAAGATACAATTTGAGCACCTAGTCTTTTAGAAGCTATTTCAAAAGAGCTTCTAGTTCTTGTTGAGTTTTCAAAGAATACAATAACAATAATTTTACCTTTTAAAACTTCACTAGATTTGAAATCTAATAATTGTTTTGTATCTTCAAACAAATCTATAATTTCCTCTTTAGTAAAATCAGAAGTGGTAATAAGATTTTGCATTTTATTCCTTTTTATTTATAATTTAACTTTCTTATTATTTATGATTAGTATTGAATCTTTATATATTATATTAAACCACACGGAACTATTTTTTACAATACCATACGAAATAATTTTTCCAAGACTCATTTGAATGAAAGGATTTTCTAAAAATTCTTTATCTATGATAATTTCAGATGTAATGTCAAATATTTTTAATACTTCAGAAGGTAATGAAATCATTGTTATTTGATTTTTATTTAATTTTACATCTATTTTAAGTTTTAAGTTCTTTAATATTTGATGAAGCATATTAAAGTTTTTAAGATCTAATTTAATTTGTGTATCAAATCCTTTA
>JADGEG010000271.1 GCA_016744485.1 Arcobacter sp.
TTTATACATAGAAAGCCTAATAGGGGTTGCAATTGCATATGTAGTTAATATTATATTATCATCACAAACTTTATATAAATTTTTAAAGTATTCATAAGTCCAAAGTTCTTTATTTACTAAACTAGAAAAAGCATCTTGATATACAATATTAATATTTTTTAAACTTTTAATATATTCTCTTGCATTTCCTATAAAAATCTCAATATACATATTGTCATCTTTAAATTTATTTGTTTTTAATAAAGAATATATAATATGCGAAATATTATCAAATTCTTTTGGAAAATTAAAATAATTAAGAGAATCTATTAAACTTTTATCTAATTCAGGTGAATATATTTCAAGTTGTATTTTAAGTTTATGTTTTAAAATATAATAAATTGTAAAAAAAGTATTGTATCCTAAACCAAAGCAAATATCTAAAATTCTTAAACTCTTAATATTTTTATGAAAAGAAAAAGCAGGAATGATATGTTTATGTAAGGATTCATTCATAGCTCCTATTTTTATATCATGAAAATGTTGTTTATATTTTTGTGAAAATAATGTATTTGTACCATCATTAGTTTTTATAAGTTCATTCATTATAAAGTATCCAAAACTTAAATTGTAAATTGAAAAATAAGCATAATATCTAAGTTTAATATATTAAACCAAAAGAATTAGTTATTTTTCCAAGAATTTTAATATCATTTATAGATATAATTTTGTCTTTATATATAGTATTATCTGAAATAATATCTAATCGTTCATCTTTTCTTTTTTTTATTCTTTTTACAAAAAACGTATCATCTTGTATAAAAGCATATATGCCTTGTTTAAAAATGGTATTTTTACTTTTATCTAAAAAAACTATATTATCACTACTTAAAGTGGGTTCCATTGAATCACCTATGACATTAATAGCTTCAATGTTTTTTAAATTTTTTTCTCCTCCTAGCATATTTATAAAATAAGGAGGTATTTCTAAACTTTCATAATTTTCTTTATTTTCATATGCTCCAGCTCCTGCACTTACTAATATATTTGGATAATACTTTATCCAGTACTTATCTGTACTTTGAATAAGTGAATTTGGACTTTGATTATATAATAACCAATTTATAGAAATCTTTTTTTTTGCACAAAAATCTAAAATATTTGATAAAGGAATTTTACCTCTATTTTTCATAGTTGCAAAATTTACTTGGCTTAAAGATAAAGCCGAAGCTACATCTTTATCAAAAATTTTCCCATTTTTACCATCTTGGCTTAAAATATCTTTTAGTTTTTCTATAATCTCATTAACCATTAGCATATTTATTTTTCCTTTGAATAGTAATTTTTAATTAATTTTACCAAGTTATTTCTTTTTTTCCTAAAGTTTTTAATATAGCATTAGTTTTACTAAAATGTTTAGAACCAAAAAATCCTCTATAAGCAGATAAAGGGCTTGGGTGTACAGATGTAAAAATATAGTGCTTATATGAATTAATTAACATTTCTTTTGAAATAGCACTTGCTCCCCATAAAAGAAATACTATATTTTCACAATTATTAGAAATATATTTAATAATATTATTTGTAAAAGTTTTCCAATCAATATTATGGTGTGATTTTGCTTTTCCTTCTTGCACACTTAAAATAGTATTTAATAACAATACTCCATCTTTTGCCCAAGAATGTAAATCACCTTTT
>JADGEG010000272.1 GCA_016744485.1 Arcobacter sp.
ACAAAAAATGTTTGTAAAGAAATTGTACTAAAAGACATTAGAGAAAATATCGTAAAAGCTATGGCTTTAGATGTTTCTCAAGCTGCAAATGCTGCAAAGTCTCATACAAAAGTTACAGGTACACTAGAAGCTAGTGAATTTAATAATTGTGATATAGTTGTAATTACTGCAGGAGTTCCAAGAAAACCAGGTATGAGTAGAGATGATTTATTGTTAATTAATGCAAAAATTATAGACTCTGTTGTTAAAGAAACTATTAAATATAATCCAAATGCAATTATTATTATTGTTTCAAATCCACTTGATGCTATGGTATATACAGCTTTAAAAGCTTCAAATTATAATAGAAATAAAATTATTGGCATGGCAGGTATTTTAGATAGTGCGAGAATGAGTCATTTTATTTATGAAAAACTAGGCTATGGTGCAGGGGAAATTGAAGCATCTGTTATGGGTGGACATGGAGATGACATGGTTCCATTAGCAAATTTTTCAAAAGTATCAGGAAAACTATTAGAAGATGTCTTATCAAAAGATGACATTGAAGAAATTAATACTAAAACACGAAATGGTGGTGCTGAAATAGTTGGTTTATTAGGTAATGGTTCAGCTTATTATGCACCTGCATACTCTACTTCATTAATGGTTGAATCAATATTAGAAGATAAAAAAGATATTTATCCTTGTGCAACACTTTTAGAAGGTGAATATGGCTACAACAATGTTGTATCTGGTGTACATGTAAAATTAGGTTTACAAGGAATGGAAGAAATAATACAATTAGATTTAAATGATATTCAAAAAGAGCAGTTTAAAAAATCTGTTTCTTCTGTGAAAGAATTAATTTCTACTTTAGAAGATAAATTCTTAAATTAATAATTTTATTTTGCTTTAATAGTAAACTTAATTATATTTTAATAATTTTTTAATTTTAATATAGATAGAATACATAAACTAATTTTAATGAGGATAAACAATGACAATTAAAACAAAATTATTATCATTATCTATATTGGTGTTTCTAGGTTTCGTATCTTTATTTATTTTAGAAAAATATACAATCTCTAAAATGCAAGCTTTGTCCATAGCTAATCATAATTTTGACATGATTAATGTTAATATTTTAAAACTTAGAAAAAATGAAAAAGATTTTTTATCAAGAAAAGATTTAAAATATTTTAAAAAATTTGATGCAAATTTTATAAAACTTGAAAACAATATTAAAGCTTTAAAAGTTCATTTAAGTAATTTAGATATTGACACTAAAAACATAGACCAAATAGGTGGTATCGTACAAAAATATAAAAAAAGTTTTATTGATTTAGTACATGAACAAAAAATTATTGGTTTAAATTCTAAAGATGCTTTGTATAAAAAATTAAGGAAAGCTGTTCATTTAGTACAAGATGAAGCAAAAAGATTTAATGATTTTGAATTATTAGCTAGTGTATATGATTTAAGAAAACAAGAAAAAGATTTTATGTTAAGAAAAGATATGAAATATATTAAAAAATTTAAAATTAAAATTTTTAGTTTAATGAATAATAATTCTAATATAAAACTTAATAAATATTTAAAAGAGTATGAAAAAAATTTTTAGCATTAGTTCAAGCAGAAAAAACAAAAGGTCTTTCTTCAAAAGATGGTCTTTTGGGTAAACTAAGAAATAC
>JADGEG010000115.1 GCA_016744485.1 Arcobacter sp.
ACAGTAATGTAATCAAGGCTAGTACAAATAATGAATCATTAAATAATTTAAAAGATGTAATTAATGAAATGCTTGAAAGTTTAAATAAAAATATTTATAATATTTTAGCTGTTCTTTCTGATTATTCATCTAATAATTATGTTCCTAGAGTTAATGTCGATAATGTTAAAGGTGAAATCTTAGAGCTTTGTAATAATACGAATGTTGTGGGAAATACGATTAGTAATCTTTTGAAAAATAGTAAGAATAATGGTATTAATTTAGAGAAAAGTGCTGTATCTTTATTGGATAATGTAGATAGTTTAAATAAAGGTTCAAACGAAACAGCAGCTTCTTTAGAAGAAACAGCCGCAGCCTTAGAAGAAATAACATCTACAATTATAAATAATACCTCTAGTATAGAAACTATGACCAAACTTTCAAATAAAGTTGTTGAGTCTGTAAATAAAGGTGAAAAACTTGCAAAAGATACAGCTGTATCAATGGATTCTTTAAATGAACAAGTTGTGTCTATAAATGAATCTATAGGTATAATTGATCAAATTGCATTTCAAACAAATATACTTTCTTTAAATGCAGCAGTTGAGGCGGCAACTGCTGGTGAAGCTGGAAAAGGTTTTGCTGTTGTTGCTCAAGAAGTTAGAAACTTAGCATCAAGAAGTTCTGAAGCTGCAAAAGAAATTAAAGAATTAGTAGAAAATGCGACATTAAAGGCAAGTCATAGTAAAGATATAGCAAATAATATGATTAATGGATATGCTCAATTAAATACAAATATTCAAGAAACAATTAATAATATAAAAGATGTTGCTATTGCTTCAAAAGAACAAAGAGAAGGAATTGAACAAATTAATGATACAGTTAGTAAACTAGATCAACAAACTCAAAATAATGCATCAATAGCTAATGAAACACAAGAAATTGCAAAAACAACCAATTCAATAGCTTCTCAAATGGTAGAAGAAGTTGATAAAAATAGTTTTTAAACTATGCATTAATGAAAACTATAGGATTGTTAGGTGGTATGTCTTGGGAAAGTACACTACTTTATTATAAAGAAATAAATCAAGCTATAAATAAAGAGTTGTCTTTTTTGCATAGTGCAAAAATAGTTTTATATAGTGTTGATTTTGAAGAAATAGAATTATTACAAAAAACTAATAAATGGAATGAAGCGGCTAATATTTTAAGTTTGGCTGCTTTGAATATTGAAAAAGCTGGTGCTAATTTTTTACTAATATGCACAAATACTATGCATAAAGTTTATCCTTTAATTCAATCAAATATTAATATCCCTATAATTCATATAGCAGATGCTACAGCAAATGTTTTACAAAATGATAATATATCCAAAATCGGACTTTTAGGAACATCATTTACTATGAAAGAAGATTTTTATAAAAAAAGACTTTTAGATAAATATAATATTGAAGTGCTTATTCCAAATGATGAAGACATTAATATCATTCATAAAATAATTTATGAAGAATTATGCTTAGGTATTATTAAAACTACTTCAAGAAATAAATTTTTAAAAATTATAGATAAACTAGCTAAAGCTGGAGCCAAAGCTATTATTCTTGGGTGTACAGAAATTTGTACTTTAGTTAAAGATGAAGATACAAATATTAAATTATATGACACAACAAAAATACATGCACTTGAAGCAGTAAAAATGTCTTTAAAATAAAATTATAATATTATTAAAAAATTTCTTAAAAATATCAGCTGATTTAGGAAGTTTAGAAGGACAAGAAGCTTATGATAAATATAAACATTGTGTTAGATGAAACTTAAGTTAAAAAAGTTATATTTATTAAGTGTTTCAACAAATACTAACTAAAATATATAAAATAAAAAAGACTTCTTTATAATTTACTTAAGGTACTGCTAAAATTTTACAATTACATAAGTCATCACTTTCATACTTAGTCATTTGTCCTGCTTTTAAGTTTGGATAAGGAAATAATCTAACACTTAGTGGTTTATCTAATCTAAATGCAAGTGTGCCTGTTTCTCTCATTAAAGATGATATTTTTTTCACACTTGTATTTCCTGCAATTGGAACAGTATCAAGACCTATTCCACAAACAGCTGAATTATTTAATAATGTTCTAATATCATATTTATTGTGACTTGCATCTTTTGCTAAACCTTTATCCTCAATTACAGCCAACATAAGACCAGAAAAACCAACTAATGGAATATCTTTTATACTTTTAAATACTTTTGTTAATAAAGATGATACTTCAAGACTTCCTGAATTACCAAAATGTTTAACACCTAAGAGTTTATATACTTTTACCATAGATGAACAATCTTTTGATGGAGCTGCTGAAGAGTCTAAACCTACAAATTTAAAATCTTTATTTTTAAAAGTATCTAGTATTTTTCTTATTATATCAACATGATATTGTAAAGCTTCACTCATATTTATAGAAGCATGTTTAAAAAATTTATTATGTTTAGAAGAAGAATATTTAAAGTCTAAATTTTGTAAAACATTAACCAGTAAATCAGGTGTTTCAAGACCAAGTACATACGAATTTGATGATTTTGCATTAAAAAAAGATGCTGGAAAATAAGGAATAAATTCTTTACAATTAAAATTCACAGTAAAGTTAAAATTTCCTTCACCTCTTGGTGTTATTTTAGATATTTTTTTTACACACTTTGCACAATGTTTGATTAGATTATTGTCCAAAATACCAAAGTTATCTAAAGGAACATTTACACAAGCATTACATAAATCCCCATAATGTAGTATGAGTTCTGGCAAAAGAGATATCTCATCATATGTTTTTGCTTCACCTATTGCAAATCTTATTCTTAAATTATCAAAAGAAATTGAATCTATTATATTTTTAATAAACTCTAAGTCTTGTTTTGCTTCATCTATAGAGTTAGTATTTAAGTACTCTCCAAAAGCATTTGTAACTATTCTAATTGATTGGACTTTATAGTTTTTTTGTTTAAATTTTTTACTTAATTGTTTACAAAATTTACAGGCTTTTTGTATCTCTTTTTTCCATGTATCTTTATTTTTTTCTAGCTTTAACAAAGTACTTATTGTTCTTATTTTACATAAATCTTTATTTTTATAGTTCATTATTAGCTTCTTTTGTAAATAATATTTTGATTTTATAGAGACATTATAGCCTTTATATTCCTTTACTAAAATTAAGAATTTAAATATACTGATTATTATTAGATAATAAAAGAAATATTAAGGTAAAAAATGAATAGACAAGAAGCAGAACTAAAATTAAAACAGATTTTAGGATTTGATAATTTTTTCGATGACCAATGGAAAACTATAGATAGAGTACTCCAAAAGAAAAGAGTTTTATTAATTGAAAAAACTGGATTTGGAAAATCTTTAACATTTCAATTTCCAGCTACTCAATTTGATGGTTTAACAATAATTTTCTCACCTTTAATTGCTTTAATGCGAGACCAAATAAAGTCACTTAATGAAAAAGGAATTAAAGCTGACCTGATAAACAGTCAAGAGACTAATAAAAGAAATGATTTGATTATTCAAAAAGCAATAAACAATGAATTAAAGATTTTATATATAACACCAGAAAGATTAACAAGTGCATCATGGCAAGATGCAGTATCTCAAATGAATATTTCTTTTATTGTTATTGATGAAGCTCATTGTATATCAACTTGGGGACATGAATTTAGACCAGATTTTAGAAGAATCATAAAGTTAATGCAATTATTACCCTCAAATATACCAGTTTTAGCTACAACAGCAACAGCTACATTAGATGTTGCGGAAGATATAAAAAAACAGATTGGTAATAATATTGAAATTATTAGAGGCGATTTACTTCGTGAAAATTTAAAACTTAATGTAATACATGTAGAAAATGAAGAAGATAAAATGGCTTGGATGTTAAGTTATTTAAAAAATGTAAGTGGTAATGGTTTAGTTTATACTGGAACTACTATAAATACAGAAATTTATTCAAAATGGTTAGAATCTCAAAAGCTTAATACAATTTTTTATCATGGTAAAATGGACGGAAATATAAAGAAAGATATAGAAAAGGAATGGATGAATGATAAATATAAAGCAGTGATAGCTACAAATGCTTTAGGTATGGGTATTGATAAATCAAATATACGATTTATAATTCACACTCAAATAACACAATCATTAATACACTATTATCAAGAAATTGGAAGAGCGGGAAGAGATGGAAAAACTGCTGAAATATTTTTATTATTTAATCTAAAAGATACAGCTTTACCTCTTAGCTTTATAAATGGAGCTAGACCTTCAGTTGAAAAATATGGAAAAGTTATAAGTGCATTGAAAGAAGAGCCATTAGGTGAGAAAAATCTAATGAAAGCAACAAATTTAAAAGAAACACAAGCTAGAACAATAAAAGCAGATTTATTAGACCAAAAAATAATTAGAGAAGTAATGTATGGTAGAAGTAAAAAATATGAATATCAACATAATGCACCAGAACTTGATACAACAGTATTTGAAAAGTTGAGAAATCATAGACTAGAAGAATTTAATAAAATGCTTGAATATACAAATACTGATAGTTGTAAAATGCTTTATTTATGTAATTATTTGGGAGATACTAACTCAAAGAGTTGTGAAATTTGTGATAGTTGTTTGCATAAGAAAAATCAATTTTCAATGAGTGAAAATGATAAAGAAAAAATCAAAAAATTTCAAGATAATTTTTTTCCTGTTTTAGAAGTTGAAACAGCTAAAACTAATTTAATAAATGGTGTTGCCTCCTCGTATTATGGTTTTTCAAATGTTGGAACAATTATTCATAAATGTAAATACCACAATGGTGGTGATTACCCAGTGTTATTATTAAAACAAACTCTTAGAGCCTTTGATAGAACATTTAAATACCAAAAATTTGATTTAGTTTTATTTATTCCACCAACTAAATCTGGAAAATTAGTAGAAAATTTTGCAAATAAAATAGCTTCTACTTTAAAACTACCCATTTTACCATTAGTAAAAACTAGAAATACAAAAGAACAAAAAATATTTCAAATTTCAGCATTAAAGGTTGAAAACATAAAAGATGCTTTTGACATAAATATTGATATAATAGACAAATCAATTTTAGTAATAGATGATATATTTGATAGTGGAGCTACTATTAAAGAGATAGGCAAGATGCTTACAACTAAAGGTGCTAAAATTATAGTACCTTTAGTAATAGCAAAAACTGTAGGAGGCGATATTGCAAACTGATTTAGTTTACTGGATACTATTTGCACATCTTCCAAGATGGACAACATTAAAAACAAATAAATTAATTGTTAGAATTATACATAATCAAAAAATTACATTTGAAGAATTTTTTAATTTATCTCATAATGAATGGTTTGAAACATTTAAACTTGAAGATAAAGAGATAAATGATTTAGAACAAGCAAGAAAAGAATTACCTAATTATTCTTTTTTACTTGAAGATATGCTTAGTCAAGGATATGAACTAATACCATTTAATTCAAGTGATTATCCAAAAACTTTAAAAGATAATTTAAAATTAAAATTTGCTCCACCACTTATTTATATAAAAGGAAATAAAAGCCTTTTAAATGATGATACTATTGCAATCGTTGGTTCAAGAAAAGCAGGTGAAATATCACTAGAATTTACAAAAAATATTGCAATAAATGCTACTAAAGAATATAAATGTGTTGTAAGTGGTGGTGCAAAAGGTGTTGACCAAACAGCACTAGATGAGAGTATTAAAGCAAATGGGCATAGTATATTAGTTTTACCACAAGGAATTTTAACTTTCTCAAGTGGTATGAAAAAATATTATAAGCATATTATAGAAGGTAACCTATTAATAATAAGTACTTTTTTTCCAAAAGCTGGATGGAGTACAGGTCTTGCAATGGGAAGAAACAAATACATTTATGGATTAGCAAAAGATATATATGTATCTGAATCTGATAGTAAAGGTGGAACTTGGTCAGGTGTATTAGAGGGATTAAAAGCAGAAAGAATAATATACATTAGAAATCCAGATGATAATGAAAAAAATGCTAATGATATACTAATATTAAAAGGTGGAAAAGCTGTTGATATAAATGGTAATTCAATCCAATTATATAAAAGCAATGAAATACCACTTGATGAAAAAATTAAAAATGCTGTTAAAGGTGTATCATTAACAGCTAAACAAATTAAAGAAAAAATAAGCTGTGAAATGGATACAAGAAAATTCTCATTATATTTAAGTGGATTATCTTTTATAAAAAAAGGTAACTCTAATGTCTTTATCTATAAAAATGAAAGTACAAAACTGAGCTTATTTGATACTAAGCAATAAGCAAGTCACCTAGTAAATAAGATTAGCTTACTAAACTTCTCTTGTCTCTTACTTAAGGGCATCTCTAAAAACTACAGCTAACCAAGTCAAAACCATAATTTAGATAAAATAAGTACTATATATTATTAAAAGGCTTCATAAATGCTAGGAT
>JADGEG010000273.1 GCA_016744485.1 Arcobacter sp.
GGCAGGTAATAAAGACCAAATTTTCTCTTATAATTCTTAAAAAACATTGCAATTTGACATATTTTCGTAAAAGTTATTTTTTTAATATTACAATATTATTATGTGTAAAATTGAAGATATTGACAATAAACCAAAATATGAGATTCAAGATATTTTTAATAAATATAGTGATGATTATACTAAAACTCATAAACTTACATTGGAACAAAATAAAGCTATTAAAGAGATCTCAAATTGTAGAACTTCAAGCTTTGGATACAATGCCAAACAATGTAATGGTTGTGGTGATATTACTTTTTCATACAACTCTTGTAGAAATAGAAACTGCCCTAAGTGTCAAGGTGATAAAAGATATGATTGGATTAATGCAAGATTAAAAACTACAATAGAAGTACCACATTACCATACAGTATTTACAGTTCCAAACCAACTATTTGAAATAGCGATATACAATCAGAAGATATTTTATGATCTATTGTTTAAATGTGCAAGTGATACTTTAAAACTTTTTGCTCAAGATTTAAAGTGGTGGGATACTAGTAATCTGAAATATGATATAAATAATCCATCTAAAATAGATTTATCATTCTTTGGAGTATTGCATACTTGGGGTCAAAGTTTAGTGTATCATCCTCATATACATTTTATAGTTGCAAGTGCAGGTATAATAAACAATACCACAATAGTAAACTCAAAATATAAATCAAAGTTTTTATTTCCTGTAAAAGCTATGAGTAAAGTATTTAGAGGTAAGTTCATACAAGGTATTAAAAAAGCATATTACAAAGATGAGTTATATCTAAATGATGATATGAAACATAGTTTACAGTTTGAAAGTTTTATAAATAATATTACAAATAGAAAATGGGTAATATTTATGAAATCACAATTTCCAACAAGTAAAAAAATAGTAGAATATTTAAGTAGATATACACACAAAACTGCTATCTCAAACAGTAGAATTATATCTATTGATAACAATATAGTACGATTTAAATATAAAGATTATAAAAATAATTCTAAACTTAAAGTCATGAAATTATCAGCCAATGAATTTATAAAAAGATTTTTATATCATATACCACCAAAGAGATATTTTAGGATTAGATATTATGGTAAGATACAAAAACTATCAACTATAAATAACGATAAGATTATTGTTAAAAATGAGAATGAACTTAAAATATTAGCAAAACAAAATAAACCTAAGTGTAAAAAGTGTAAATGTACTAGAACTGAAACTATTGTAATAATAGATAGATATGACAAAGTAGTTCAAGGGCTAATGACACCTCAAATATTAGCATTAAAAGAAAAGAAAAAATTTAATGATACTACATAGTTATTTTAAATACTTTCAACTATCCTCTCAAAAAAAAATATCAAATTTACAACACAATAAACTAATGCAAAAAATAAATATATTTGTAAATTTTATCAAAATTATAAGTACACAATCTTATTATATTTACTATTTCCAATCTAAAAACTACTAACAAAACTACTATTTGATATTTAAACTTTATCATAATTCAAGAAAAGACCATACATCCCTAAGGACTTCATATAACAAGTCGTAGAAACTGACATTTTAGCAAGTTATTTTTTAATTATAATTCTAAGATGTTGTGTGCTAAAATGTTGATTAACTAATAGTTA
>JADGEG010000274.1 GCA_016744485.1 Arcobacter sp.
TTTTAACTCTACTATTTCTAAAACTTGATTTTTATCTTTTGTTATAAAAGATATTATATTTTTTATTGTTTTTATATTATTTTTAAAGTCTGTTACAATTATAGAATTTGATTCTTTATCTGTTACAATTTTTGCAGATCTTGATAAAAAGTGCCTTATTTTAGAAGTCATATAATCAACATTCGTATTTTTAACTTTAAAAATTTCTGTTATCATCTGAAAATATTTAGATTTTTTGTTACTATTAACAATAGGTGCATTATATTTTGAACTATCACTTATTCTTATTATTCTTAGCATATTATCATTATCTATTAATGTATAGCCTTTATTTTCTAATGAAAATATTAGTATATTAATAATGTCATTTTTGAATATAGGTTTATTAGATATAAAATCAACATTGCCAGGTATGCTTTTTGTTATTAAAATATTTTTATTTACAATTTTTGATGTTATTTTAATAAGATCCATAATACTTAAATTTTTAAAATTTATATTTAATGCCTCTTGTTTAGCATGTAAAGATATGATTATTATTAATATACAAAAAATACTTTTAATTAATTTCATAATTTAACTCCATAAGTTTGTTATTTCTAATTATTTCTATAGTTATATAATCATTATTTTTGATATTTTTAAACAATGTGAAAGCATTATTATAACTATTAAGCTCGACATTATTAACTTTTTTTATTATATCTTTTGCTTTTAATCCTATTTTGTTTAATCCACTATTTTGTTTTATCTGTGATATTACAAAACCATTGATATTATTATTTTTTTCTATTGGATTTATTATGATGTCTTGCCATATTTTATCAACATTATTAATATAAGTATTAAAAAGTGTTTTTTTAATTTTTATTGAATTTATATTATTTGTAATATTGTTATTCAAAAAATTTATTTCATTTATTATGTTTTTATAATTATGTTTTTTAAATTCTAATTTATACTGTTTTTGATGTTTTTCAAAAAGTACATAACTTGGAAAAACATGTGTTAATATATAATTTTTAAATTTATCACTTTTTTGTAAAACATGTGTTGTTAAGGAATTATTTTCTTTAACAATAATCCAACCATCACCATTACTTTTTGCATACACAGCACTTAATATTAAATTTGATAATAAGCTATAATTTTGTGTAGTTTTTATAGTTTCCTTACTATAAAAATTTGGATATATAAGATAATTGTTATATTTTAATATTTGTTTATTCTCAGATATATAACTTAATGAATGTTTTGGTAAAGTAAAAAAAATAATTGCATTAAAAATATATACAGCAATAAAAATCATTAAATAAGGGATACTATATTTATATAAAATATTAAAATTGATATTCATATCTATATTGTCCTTGTATTTTTTCCATTTGTTGTAAAATATTTTTATATTTATTTTTCATTATAGATGAAGGAGACAAATATAAAATAATCTTTTTATCTAATAAGTTTATTTGTGCATCTAGTTTTCCAAATTCTGCATTAGCTTCTAAAAAAATATTCACAGGGTTTAAAATACTATGATTTATCACAATATTATTTATATTCAAAGGAATAAAATTTTCAAAATTAGAAGATATTTTAATATTATTTATATTGATTTTATTAAAAAATATATACGGATGTATTATTATATTT
>JADGEG010000116.1 GCA_016744485.1 Arcobacter sp.
GAAAAAACTAGTAGGATATATAACCGCATCATATCCAAACAATAACTTTACTGTTGATTTAGCTCTTAGCATGAAAGAAGCAGGTGTTGATATCCTAGAATTAGGTGTTCCTTTTTCAGATCCAGTTGCTGATGGTTCTATTATTGAAGAAGCAAATTTTGAAGCTTTAAATAATAATTTTGTGCTGGAGGACTTATTTAAAATAAGTAAAAAAATTACTCCTTATATAGAAACATTCTGGATGGGTTATATGAATCCATTTTATAATTATAAAATAAATAAAATATTTGAAAAAGCAAAAATTCTTAATGTCAAAGGTTTTATAATTCCTGATTTACCATATGAAGAATCACGAATGTATTATGATTTATCTAAAAAATTTGATCAAGAATTAATTTCTTTTATTGCCCCAACACATAATGAAAATAGAATTAAAACTATTGTAACAAATACAAAAGAATTTATATATTTAGTAGCTTATAATGGAATAACAGGGAGTAATAATAAGAATGAAGATTTAAATATGATTATAAAAAATATTAGAAAATATTCCTCTACTCCTGTTTATATTGGTTTTGGGGTTAATGAATTAACTTGTAAAGAAAAAGTTAAAAATCTAGATGGAGTTATAGTAGGAACTGCATTTGTACAATATTTACTTGATACTAGTTTAAATAATAAAGAAAAGATTCTTAAGATTTCTAAAATTGCAAAAGAAATAAAAGATAAAATCAACGAATGACTAATGAGAGATATTGAATTTATAGAAAAAAATAAAGAATGTGCCTATTTTACAGATGAAATTTCAGATATAAGATACAAATATATGCAGTATTGTACTAAAGAAGAATATCAAAATATGTTAGAACACGGTTGGCGAAGATTTGGTAAAATGAATTTTGTTCCTGAGTGTAAAGAATGTACCAAGTGTATTAGTTTAAGAATTAATGTAAATGATTATAAATTTTCTTCTTCTGAAAAAAGAGTAATAGCTAAAAATAAAGATACATATATATATATTCAAGAACCTACAATAAGTAAAGAACATCTAATGTTATATGATAAATATCATTTGTTTATGAATAAAAAAAAGAATTGGTCTTATGCTTCTATTCAGGTCAGTGAATATATTAAATCATATATTGATGGTAAAAATGATTATACAAAAGAAATATTATATATAAGAAATAATAAGCTAATAGCCGTAGCATTAACAGATATATTAGCTGAGTCACTTTCTTCTATTTATTGTTATTATGACCATGATTATGAAGAGTTCTCACTTGGTAAGTTTTCTATATTAACACAAATTAATATAGCAAAAAGAATGGATATTCCATACATATATTTAGGTTATTGGATTAAAGACCATTTGTCTATGGGTTATAAAATTGCTTATAAACCCTTTGAAATTTTATGTAATAGAGTAAATCTTGATCAAAAAACAATTTGGGAGAAATATGAATAACTACATATATACAACAAGTAAATCTATAAAAAATATTTTACTACTAATTTTTATTATAGTATTATTTTCATCTTGTGGAAATAAAACAAAAGATGAATGGACATCTTGGATTTATCCAGATAAAAATAATACAAAAAGAAGTATGAATAATGGAATTTATGATACATTAAAAGAGTGTAAAACATCTTCTTTATTAAAGTTAAAACAATTAAATATATTAAAATCAGGTACTTATGATTGTGGATTAGACTGTACTTTTCATGAAGGTATGAATACTCAAATTTGTTCTAAAATGATTAAATAAACTTTGTTGTGAAGTAAAAATATATCAAGATATAGATATTTAAAAAAATAAATTTTATTCATTTCTTAAAACATCTATAACATCTATGCTCGTAGCTTTTTTTGCTGGATAATAAGAAGATAAAAGAACTATAAAAACTGAACCTATAAGTATAGATATAAAATCAATTTGGGATAAGTCAAGTGGTAGCTTTGATATTCCATAAACATCTTCAGGAAGTGAAATAAGATTAAAAGTATCTATAAGCCACATACCAAAAAAGCCTAAAAATACACCTGTTATAATCCCTGAAACTCCTATAATAATACCAAGTTTTAGAAAAATACTTTTTATTTCTTTTTGACTAGCTCCCATAGATAATAATAATGCAATTTCTTTTCGTCTACTCATAACAGTCATTAAAAGGGATGATATTATATTTAAAGATGCTACTAAAATAATAAGCATTAGTACAATAAAAAGTGCCTTTTTTTCCATTTGCATGGCAGCAAAAAAGTTACCATTTTGTTCCCACCAACCAATGACTCCAACAGATTTATTTTTTAAAAAAGTTTTAAGTACTTTAATATCTTCAAAAGCATTATTAGAATATATATGAATTCCATCATAAATATTTTTATCTTTTTGTAGTACAGTTTGTAAGGCTTCAATAGTAGTATACATATGAGATTTATCATAAGCACTTAAACCTGATTTAAAATCACTTATAAAAGTAAATCTTTTCATCTTTGGCATCATAGAAAAACCACTTGGATTTAAAGAAGTAAAATATAAGGTAACCTTATCTTGTTTACTTAAAAAAAATTTATTTTTAATATCAACACCTACTATAATATCATACTTATTTGGTGTTAAATTTTTTAAAGCTTTTTTATACACTGAGTTTATTTTTGCTTCTTGCTTAGGGTCTACACCAAAAATAATACCACCATTCATATTATCATTATATTGCATAATAACCTGAGAAGATACAAATGGTGAAAACATTAGCTTAGGAAATTCTTTTTTTAATCTTAAAACCAAGTTTTTATTAATAGAATTTTTATGTAAAGGATATATAGATAAGGGATAATTCATAGTAAAAAGTTTTTTCTCAAACTCTTTTGCCGTTCCATTCATAATAGCCATAGAAATAATAAGTACCATAACACCTATTGCTACACCTATGAAAGCTAAAATTGCACTTATAGAAATGAATGGATTAGTTTTATCAAATTTTAAATATTTTTTGACAATAAAGTTTACTAATTTTGTATTCAAATTATTTACCTAATAATAAACCTTTTTTAGGTCCACTTTTACCACAACATTGTTTATATTTTTTCTTAGACCCACAAGGGCAAGGTTCATTTCTTGCTATTTTTTTATCACTTGCTAATATTTGTACATCTTGCTTATTGGTACTTAAATTATTCGTTTTTTCTTCCATTTTAGCTTTCATTTTTTCTAAAGCTTCTTGTTCATGTTTTGCATCATTTTCATCTTGAAGCTGAATTGTAAATAATACTTTAATAATCTCTGATTTAATTTTAGCTATTAAATCAATAAACATATTATAAGATTCTTTTTTATATTCAACCAAAGGGTCTTTTTGATTATAACTTCTAAGACCAATACCAGTTTTAAGTGTATCCATAGCATATAGATGTTCTCTCCAAGCATTATCAAGAATTTGTAGATATAAGTTTCTTTCTATTTCACTTTTTTGGTCAGTTTGAGCTACACTCATTTTATTTTCATATACTTCTTTAATGATTTTTAATAATTTTTCATGAAGCTTTTCAAAAGAATCTTCTTTTATATCATCTTTTTCAATAATTAAATTTAATTCTTCTTTAAATTTTAAAATAAGTAAATCATAATTATAATCTTCTTCAGGCATACCATCTGCTATATTAGCATTATCAAGTACACTGTTTATATATTCTATTCTATTTTCATCTAATTTTGAAGAAATATCAAAGTTGGGTTTTAGTAAATCATTTCTAAATGCATATATAACTTGCCTTTGTTTATTAGCTACATCATCATATTCTAATAAATGTTTTCTACTTTCAAAGTGCATTGTTTCTATTTTTTTTTGTGCATTTTCTACAGCTCTTGTTACCATCTTGGATTCAATATGTTCACCCTCATCAATACCAAGTTTTTCCATGATATTTTTTATCTTATCAGATCCAAAAATTCTTAATAAATTATCTTCTAAAGATAAATAAAACTGTGATTCACCGTTATCACCTTGTCGTCCTGCTCGTCCTCTTAATTGATTATCAATTCTTCTTGATTCATGTCTTTCTGTTCCTATAATTGCTAAACCACCAAGCTTTAAAGTTTCTTCTGTAAGTTTTATATCAACCCCACGACCAGCCATATTAGTAGCAATTGTAACAGCACCTTTTTGACCAGCTTGTTCTATTATCTTTCCTTCTTTTTCATGTTGTTTTGCATTTAAAACTGTATGTGGCACTTTTGCTTTTACTAATAAATTATGTAGATGTTCTGATTTTTCAATTGAAGCAGTACCTACAAGTACAGGTTGTCCTAAGTCATTATATTTTTTAATTCTTGCACAAACTGCTTCAAATTTTTCTCTTTCACTTTTATATATTAAATCATGCCTATCTTTTCTATTAACTTGTACATTTGTAGGAATAGATACTACGTCAAGATTATATATTTCTGCAAACTCAGTAGCTTCCGTTTGTGCAGTTCCTGTCATACCTGCTAGTTTGTCATACATTCTAAAATAATTTTGAAATGTTATATCTGCTAGTGTTTGTGATTCATCTTGTATTACAACACATTCTTTAGCTTCAAGAGCTTGGTGTAAACCATCTGAAAATCTTCTTCCAAGGCTCAATCGCCCTGTAAATTCATCTACAATTATAACTTCATTGTCTTTTACTACATAATCAACATCTTTTTCAAAAATATTATTTGCTTTTAAAGCTTGGTCTATATAATGAGATAATACGGCATTGTCTAAAGAATATAAATTATCGACTCCATATAAATTTTCAACTTTTTTTATACCTTCTTCTGTAATTAAAACTACTTTATTCTTTTCATCAACAGTAAAATCACCAGTTGAATATGCTTTTTCATCTGCACTTTTTGGCTCTATTATTTCACCTTTTTCTAATTTTTGTGCAATTTCATTTGCTCTTTTATAATCAGCATTACTTTGTTTAACAGCACCACTTATTATTAAAGGTGTTCTAGCCTCATCTATTAAAATGGAATCAACTTCATCAACTATTACAAAGTGATGTTCTCTTTGAACTTTTTCTTCAATATCATAGTTCATATTATCTCTTAAATAATCAAAACCAAATTCATTATTTGTTCCATAAGTAATATCAGCTTTGTACTGCTTCTTTCTTAAATCATCATCTTTTAGTTCACTTGTAACCGAACCTATACTAAAACCTAAAAAATTATATAAAACTTCTAGTTCTTTAGCATCTCTTGAAGCTAGATAATCATTTACAGTTACAACATGCACACCTTTGTCATTCATAGCATTTAAAACAACTGCTAAGGTACCAACAAGAGTCTTACCTTCACCTGTTTTCATCTCAGCTATTCTTCCATCGTGTAAAACCATTCCACCAAGTAATTGAACATCAAAATGTCTCATATTTAAAACTCTTTTACTAGCTTCTCTTGTTATTGCAAAAGTTTGGTTTAATACTTGATCTAAAGTCTTTTCTTTATTTAAAACTAATTTTTTTAATACACTAAAAGCATCTTTTAATTCTTCATCATTTAATTTTTCATATTGTGCTTCAAGAAGGTTTATTTCTAAAACTCTTTTTGTATACTTGTTGATTTCTTTATCATTTTTTGTACCAAAAATTTTTGAAAATATATTAATCATGAGATAATATCCTTTGTATTTACTTAGTTTTGTATAATAATTAGCTATTATTTTATCGCAAGATTATATATCAAAAAAGGTTAAGATATGATTTATAGATTTTTTATTGCACTTATATTGATAAGTTCTTCTCTTTATTCTACTTCAAATTTGTTAAATATCAAAACTTTTAAAGCCAATTTCGTACAAAGTATTACAAATTCTTTTAAAACTATTGAGTATAAAGGTGAAGTATTTGTAAAAGATAGTGGGAAAATTCTTTGGAAATATAAAATGCCTATTATTAAAAATGTTTATATCTTAAATAAATTTGCCATCGTTGATGAACCACAGTTAGAACAAGCTATTTTTACACAACTAGAAAATGAAATAAATATAATCAAACTATTGCAAAAAGCAAAAAAAATTACTAAAAATATCTATGAAACAAATATATTTGATACAAAATATACAATAATTTTAAAAAAAAATAACATATCTCAGATATCTTATCAAGACCACTTAGAAAACAAAGTTTTAATTACTTTTTTAAAGTTTAAAAAAGATGTATTAATAGAAGATAAAATATTTGTCTTTAAGGCTCCTTCTTATTATGACATTATAAGAAAGTGATATTTTTTTAAAAATTTATTAATATAAGGGCATCTCTAAAAACCACTTCTAAAGCAGTCTAAATAATTTCCAACTTGTTTTTTTAAATTGTATCTGATTTTTAATATCAATTT
>JADGEG010000117.1 GCA_016744485.1 Arcobacter sp.
ATTATAAAGTATTTATAAAGAAAAATAAAATATAAGTATACATTTTTAAATTATAATATCAAAATAATACAAAAGGTAACATTTAATTAAAAAAACTAAGTAAATTGATTCATTTCATTTTCATTTAAAGTTTTAACCTTTAAGCTAATAGCTTTATCATATTTACTTCCTGCATCTTTGCCATAAATTAAGTAGTCAGTATTTTTAGAAACAGAAGAACTAACTTTAGCACCTAAATTTTCTAATTGTTTTTTAATAACTCCTCTACTAATACTCATAGTCCCTGTTAATACTATAGTTTTATTTTTAAAAGTATTTTCTTTTATATACATTTTTTCTTCTGCAATAGGTTTTATAATATCAAAAAGTTTTAACACTATGTTTTTATTTATTTCCATAAATTTTACAAAAGATTTAGCCATTTGTTCACCAATACCATCAAGTTTTATTAAATCATCGTAATTTACATTTATAATATTTAAAGCAAATTCAAGACAAATTTGTTTTGAAGCAACTTCTCCTATATGCTCAATTCCTAAAGCATTTACTACTTTATAAAGTTTTGTATTTTTAGTATTTTGTATAGAATTTAAAAGATTAGATATTTTTTTGTCTTTAAAACCTTCTAAATGTTCTAAGTCTTCATATTTTAAAGAATATATATCTAAAATATCGTAAATAATTTTTTCTTTTACTAATTGTTCTACAATTTTAATACCCAAACCATCAATATTAAGGCAGTTCTTACTTGCGAAATAAATAAGGGAATTTACAATAATACTTTGACAATCTAAATTTTGACATTTAATTAACGTACCTTCATCAAGTAATAATGATGAACAAATAGGACAAATACTTGGGCGTTTGATTTTTTCTTCTATTCCTATTCGTCTATTTTTAAAAACTTTTGTAATTTTTGGAATAATATCTCCACTTTTTATTATAATAACCTCATCATGAATTCGCAAATCTAATCTTTCAATTTCATCATAATTATGTAAAGATGCTCTTTGTACAATAGACCCATCTATTAAAGTAGGCTCAAGTAAAGCAACAGGTGTTACAACTCCCGTTCTTCCTATTTGTTGTGTGATTTTTTTTATTTTTGTAGTTTTTTCAACAGCTGGAAATTTATAAGCACAAGAATATCGTGGAAATTTTACAGTATGTCCTAATTCTTCTTGTAGTTCAAGATTATTTATTTTTATAACCATACCATCTAACATCATTTCGATATCATTTCTTAAAGATATTATTTTATGATAAATTTCTTCAATACCTTCAATATCAGATGTTAATGTTTGAATAGGTGGTTTAATAAAACCTTGCAAATAAATATACTCCATAATTTGCATATTTGTTTTTAAATCTAAAGAATTAAGTCCCACTCCCCATACATTAAAAAATAATTTTCTTTTTGCAGTTACACTTGGGTCTAATTGTCTTAAACTTCCTGATGCTGCATTTCTTGGATTTGCAAAAAGTTGTTCATTGTTTTGTAAGCGTAAATCATTTATTTTTATAAAATCTTTTTTTCTAATTACAATCTCACCTCTTATTTCGATTAAACCTTGATAAGAAATTTTTAAAGGAATAGAATGTATGGTTTTTACATTATTTGTAACATCTTCTCCTATTAAACCATCACCTCTTGAAATGGCTTGTTTTAATAAACCATGTTCATAAATTAAATTCAAAGATGCTCCATCAAATTTTGGTTCGCAGTAAAATTCTAATTGTGAAGCTGTTTTTTTTACTCTATTTATCCAAGTACTTAGTTCATTTTTATTAAATATATCTTCTTGTGACCACATTTTACTTAAATGAGATGCTTTTTTAAAACCATCTAAGATAAAACCGCCGACTCTTTTATTTGGTGAATTTGCATGAGATAAGTTTGGATTTTTTTGTTCAAAATCTAAACAAAGTCTAGTTAAATTATCATATTCTTCATCACTTGCAAGTGGGTTATCATAAACATAATACTCACTTGCCCATCTTATTAGTTTTTTAATATTAAGATTATATTGTTTTTCATTCATATTTTGATTATATCAAAAGAATGCATATGAATATACTTATTTGATATTAAAAAATAAAGATATATGGTTTTTTAAAAATAAATATTTTTTGTACTACACTTATAAAGTAATCCAACAACTAATTATTGTTAATTATATTCTTAATTAGTTTTCTTCCTGGAAAATCTGCAAATATTATTCCTATTCGTTTATTTTTATTCTGTATAAAATTTGCTATTAAGGTGTTTAAACCTTCATATAATATTTTTCCATCTTTCATCGGAAAATTAGGATATTGTACTGATTGATCTTCATTATATGATGAGCTTCGTCTTCTTGCATTAGTATCAGGATTAACATGTCCACTAGCTACAAAGTAAGGACTCACATCTCCTGAACCAACTATATTTGTAACATAAAATTTATTTTTATTAGCACTTGAAGCTTCTAATAAATGTGCTTTAGCTTCATCCCATTTATGAAATAAATCATTTTTAGAATTTAAATTATAGAAATTTAAAATACTAAAATCTCCATACCTCGTATCATAATGTATTCCAAAATTACTTCTAGCAAATTCTCTTAAGATAACTATTTTACCTCTTGTTTCTTTTAATCTTGGATTATCATTAATATGCCAAATATTATTTCCTTTCCAAAAGTATTTATCATATTGCAATTGATATTTATTAAATGTTCGAACAAAATCTTCATCTCTTGAATTACCTTCTTTATGGATTTTCATTAAAATAGTTTCGCTAGGATTTTTTCTTAAAAACTCTGTTACAGTTTCTAAAACATCATTAAAATATGTTTTTTGGAATATTAATCCATGATAAATAGGGAATTCGTTTTTAAATTTACTTGGTGCATTAAAAATAATTACTTCAAAGAAAGATGGATTTTTAGATTTATACTTAGGACGAACATCTAGTACTCTAATACCTGAATTTAACTGCTCAAGAAGTAACATACTTTGTGTTTGAGCTTTAGAACCTGAACGACTCTCATACAATGCCATAGTATCATGAGTACCAGGAAGTGATAATTCAGATAATTTTAACTCATCATCTAAATTTTGCATCCACTTTGGATTATGAGCCACAGCTTGTGAATCATGATTATACGAAGTATTCTTATGTGCATTTATGACACTTAGCATAGATACTACAATAAACATTATTTTTAAAAAATTCATCTTTTACTTTTAATTTTAATTTGATAAAGTTTTATTAATTGAATCTTTTGTATTTATTTTCATTTTATAGCCCATATTTTTTGTAGCATTCCATAAATCAGAACTATCTTCTTTTATGCCTCTCCAGGTTGCGCAAGAACTTAGAAAAATAAGTAAAATAGCTAATAATAAGACCTGTTTGATTTTCATTCATATTCCTTTTTTTAGTTTTATTATTATAAAGTTAGTTAGAATATAACATAACTCAATACATAATATATGTCAACTTTATCCTTTATATCTACATTTTCTTATACTTATTTTTTACCTCTAAACTCTTTTTCATTTGAATGATCTACAATTTGTGTTGAAATACTTGAAGTATCCATAGCAATATTATATGTTTCACTAGCAGCATTAGCAATTTTTTGAGTTTGTTGATCTTGCTTACTTACTGCATCATTTATTTGTTCAATACCAATTTGTTGTTCTTTTGATGAAACTTCTACACTTGAAATTAATTTTATTGTATTATTAATATTATCATTAAGTTCTAAATAACCCTTAATCATATTTTGGGCTATTATTTTACCATCACTTGCTTTTGTATTTGCTTGTTCAACAATACTTTTTATTTTTTTTGCAGCTAAAGATGATCTTGAAGCCAAATTTCTAACTTCTTGAGCAACAACTGCAAAACCTTTTCCAGCTTCACCTGCGGTTGCTGCTTCAACAGCTGCATTTAAAGATAAAATATTTGTTTGAAAAGCAATTTGATCAATTACCCCAATTGAATCATTAATAGCACTTACTTCTTTATTAATATTATCCATAGAATCCATTGTTTTACTCGCTTGCTCTTGCCCATATTTAGTTTTTATATTTAACTCTTTTGCAAATTCTGACATTTTAGATATTGAATGTGAATTATTTACAATAGCACTTGTAATTTCTTCAAGTGAAGCTGATGTTTCCTCAAGTGATGCAGCTGCTTCATTCGTTGATTGATTAACAATATCAACATTTTCCAACAAAATATCTGAAGAAGATTTTAAAGATATTCCTGTTTTTTTGTTATCTATCAACATTTTAGTTATTGAATCACCTAATATATTAACTCCTGAAGCTAATTTATAAAAATGTGCTTTAAAGCCTGATAAATCAACTTTATTTAAATAATTAAACGAGGCATATTCTCCCAATATTATCAATATTTTTTCTATATTTTGCTCTAAATTATTTCCCATTTTATCTAAAAGAAAAGTCAATTCTTTTAATGCTGGACTTGAGACATCTAAATTTACTCTTTTAGATAAATCACCTTCTTCATAGTTTTTTAAGACCTCAATAGTTTTTGATATAATCATTTTTTCTTCTTCTACATGTGTTTTTGTCATTTTAATATTTTGATTAATAGCTTTTGACATCTTTCCTATTTCACTATCATTTTCTTCTAAAAACTCTACAGTATCAACTTCTTTATTCACATATTTAAAAAATGCAAATAAATCATCACTAAATTTATGTATTGTAGCTACAATTCCTCTTGTCATAAAAAATGATACTAATAATAAAATTAGTATCACTACAATAGTTACTATTAACATAATAATAAAATTAAAGTTAGTTTCTTCATACTCTAAATTAATAGATTTTAATAGATTTTCTATTAAAATATTGTCAGCTTTTTTCATTAGATTTATTTTAAAAGTCATAAGTTCAAACCAATAAGTTGACTTCACATTAAATAATTTATTTGATAATGCCTTTAAAGCTACAAGTGCTGGTGTATCATTTATTTTAACTAATTTATCTAATGATTTTACTTTACTTTCTTCATCTAAGTTGTCTTGTACTTTTATTGAACCCTCACTATAAGATTCAAATACAATTTTAATTTTATTTAATAGCTTTATTTCTTCTTCGCTAACATTTTTTATGTTTTTATATTCATTAATTGTCTTAAGTAATTGAGTATAAAATATGTTTACTTTATCAAAATGTTTAGATTTACCTCTTATTACATAGTTTTTAAAGTTATGAATTAAACCACCATATCCAACAATATCTTTCATATTAGATACTAGTTTATATTTATTAGCAGCATAAAGTAACTTACTTCTAATAAGTTCTATTTCATTGATTTTTTTATCTTCCATAATATCAAGATACAATTTTACAGAATCATTAGAAGAATATTCAATAAAATTTTTAATATCTACTTCTTGTTTTATGATTATTTTATAAAAAGTGTTTTTAAGCTCTTCATTTAAACTATTCCTAGCTAGAATATTAGAACCAATTGCTCTTTCTATTCCAATAAGTTCTTTAGCTTTTACAAAATTTAAATATGCAATTAATTTTTTTGTATTTTGTTTTGATGTTGATGTTTTAGATATATTTGTTATTATATTTAGAAACTTTGAATTAACTTGGGAGTAATAAGCTAAAGCTTCTTTAAAAGAATATGATAAATTTAAAATATTTTCTCTAGCTATATAAAGCTCTTTTAGTTCATTTAAAGCAATTTCTAATGAGTTTTTTATTTCTTTACTAATTTTTATTGTTGAAATATATTTTTTTAATTTTTTTAATTCATTATTAGTTAATTCATACTGATTACTTAATTTATCATTTACTTTGTTTCCTTTACTACCTATAAATAAAGCAGATAAACCTCTTTCTTTTTGAGTCTCATGAATAAATGTAGAAATTTTTTCAGTTAATGTGATATTTTGTTTTAACTGTTCTAATGTTGACACCTTGTTATAATCTAATAAAATAATTTCATAAGAAAGTAATAGTATTATGATAACTGGAATTAAAACAATAAATAATATTTTATTTTTTATTGACATATTTTTAAACATGGAAGGTCCTTATAATTTAAAGTGAAATATGTAACAATAGTATCTTATAAAAGATTATTTTCAACTTAAAATATTGTATTATAAGTAATTAATAAATTATTATTTGAACATTTTATATAAAGAACAAAAATTAAACCTTAGCTTTTTAATATTTATATAAGTATTAGTGCTAATTTTAGATATAGCTTATGTATTATTTTATTTAACTAATTTTTATATACATTTATGAATAAAGCTAAAGAACTTCATAAATGAAAGCTTAAAACC
>JADGEG010000275.1 GCA_016744485.1 Arcobacter sp.
AACTGTAGGTGCCTTAGTTAATGGACAAGATGGTGCTAAAACTGGAATGAGTATTGCTACATCTGGTGAATTATACAATAGACAGTTACATCAAAATGAAATTAAGTTTGTTACAAATGAAAAAAATATATTAGCCTTTGCTAAACTTAAGTATGGAGAAAACCCAAGCTCTAATAATATACAAAAAGCAAGAATAGAACTAGGACAAACAGCTGTAGCATTAGTAGATAGTTCTTGGGAAAAGATGCTTGGAAATAAAGCTATAGATAAAACAGCAAAAGAGTTTTTAGAAGCTAATTTATATAGTGTAAAAACCATTACTAAACAAAATAAATCTAACTTTGCAGAAAATTCATCTGTGGCACTTAAAAATAAAGATTTTTATAAAAATATAATACATCCAGGAATTAAAACAGACATCTTAAGTATACTAAAAAATGATATAACAAAAGGTGTTTCTGATTTTAACAAAACAATAGATAAGTTAAGAAAGCAAGGTGTTTCAAAAATCGTTGACATAGCTTCTTCTAAGTTAATAACATATACAAAAGATACAAGTACTGTTGAAAAACTTACACATATTAAAGATATAGCAGGAAAAATACTTGCTGATTCAATAGGAAGTGTCATAAAACTTGGCTATAATTTAGCAACAAGTCCACAAGACTTAGCAAAAATTTATAATATATCTGTAGAAGATGCTGTATCAGTTCAAGCTATATTATTACTTGCAAGTGTTAATGAGTTTGGGATAAATAAAAAAGATATTGCTAAGAATTCTCTTGATTTAGGGATTGATAAAAAAGTTAGTATACCTCAAATTACAAATAAAAATCTAAGAAGAAATAAATCTGGAATAGTATCATCAAATATAAAGAATTTACCAGTTATAAAAAATGGAGAAAGTTGGTTAAAAGGCACAAGCTCAAATGCAGGAAAAGTACCAAAACAAATAGCTAATAAGTTAAATGGTAAAAAGTTTAATTCATTTAATGAATTTAGAAATGCTTTTTGGAAAGAAGTTGCTCTGGATCCAGTACTAAGTAAGCAATTCTCCAGAGGAAATATTTCAAAAATGAAAAATGGTAATGCTCCTCATTCTATTGATATTGAACAAGTTGGAAAAAGAAAAGTGTATGAACTTGACCATAATGTCGAAATACAAAATGGTGGAAATATTTATGATTTAAATAATATAATAGTACGAACACCAAATAATCATATTAAAAAAACTATTGATACTAAAAAGGCAAATTACAATGAGTGAGAGTGAGAGAAAAAAAAGGATCAAAATTTTAGTACAAGAATTAGTAACCTTCAATGTTGAAGAACAAAGAGAAAGTGATATTTGTTTCGAAATAGATAACTTATCTCCTGATCCTAAATGGAGTAATTATATTTTTTGGACTGATGATTATATAGATGAAGAAGATAATTTTTTAATGGAAAAATTCTTAGATAAAATCTTTAGTTATAAAGAGAATATAATACATTTATGAAAATATAAACTCCATGGTATAAAAATGGTGTAGGTGGTGGTATTCAAATGCAGTTTAAACAAAAAATTACTAGCTTAGCAGACCCCGAAAAAATTATTAAATTAAAGTTAATTAGAGAAGTAAAATAAT
>JADGEG010000118.1 GCA_016744485.1 Arcobacter sp.
AGAATATTTAATGCTTTAAAAAAAGAAGAATTTACAAATAAATTTAAATCAAATATTATAAAATATAAATCTATGATTAAAGTTATAAATGTTAAAAAAGTTTCATTTAATAGTATAGAATTTGGAGATGGTAAAGTAATAAATTATAAAGAAGCTTTTGAAGAACTTATGAGTAGCTTACCCTCAAATCAAAAAGTAATTATAATGATAGATGAGTTTGCTCAAACAATTGAAAATATAATAAAATATGATAGTAAAGAAAATGCACTTAATCTTTTAAAAACTCACAGAGCAATAAGACAAGCCAATCAATCTAATAATATAGTTTTTATATATGCAGGCTCAATTGGATTAGAAAGTGTCGTAGCAAAAATAAACGGAATGAAACATATAAATGATTTAAAATCTATAAAAGTACCTCCTTTATAAAGACTTGATGCTATAGATTTTATATCACACTTACTTAACACTAATAGTATGAAAATGAATAAGATTCAAATAGAGTATATGCTTGATAAAATAGAGTGGCTTATACTTTTTTATATACAGCTTATTTTAGATGAAATAAAAAAATTAAGTAGAAAAAATCAAACTATAAGCAATGATACTGTTGATATTGCAATAAATAATGCACTTGAACATAAAAATTATTTTGATAACTGGAGAAGTAAAATAAAAGAAGCTTTTAGTGACAAAGGCTATCTCTTTTCTAAAGAGCTTTTAAATATTATTTCAGAAAATTATACTATATCTAAAAATGAAATAGCAAATATAGCCAATAAATATAAGCTAAGTGTTGATGAGAAAAGAGAAACTTTACAGTCTTTAGTTTATGATAGATATATCAATAATTATGATGATATAAAGATATATAGATTTAGTTCTACAATTTTACGAATGTGGTGGTATAAATATGTTGCAAACTAATTACACAAGTTATAAATATAACCCAAACGAGATAAATGAAAAAGATTTTTTAGAAAGATTTGTAATACGAAATGATATATTTGAAGATATAAAAAATGTAGATTTTAATGTATCAAATCAACACTATATAATCGTAGGACAAAGAGGACAAGGTAAAACTTTTCTTTTAAGAAGAATAAGTATAGCTATAAAAAATGATAAAAAATTAACTAAGTTTTTAATACCTGTAAAGTTTTCAGAAGAACAGTATCAAATACGATCTTTATGTAGGTTCTTTGAAGTAATTGCTGAAGAGTTACAAGAAAATAATAGTGAGATATTTCCAAATATTTTAGATGATTTAGAAAAATATATAGATGACGAAGATTATGAATCAAAATGTTTTGAATATTTTGAAGAGATGGTAAAAACAAAAAACTAATAATCTTATCTGATAATATAGATAAACTTCTTGGAAAACTAAAAGAAAAAGAGCAAAGACAACTAAGAAATATACTCATAACATCTTCAACTATTAGAATAGTTGGAGCATCAAGTAAGATGATAGAACAACATTTTAATTATGCTAAACCTTTTTATGAATACTTTAAAATTATAAAACTAGATGGTCTTAATTATGGTGAAAGTATAAAATTTTTAAGAGTCATTGGAAATAAGGAAGAAAATAACAAGATAGAAGAAATTATAAAAAAATCTCCACAAAGAATAGAAACACTAAGACAGCTTACAGGTGGAGTTCCACGAACTTTAGTGATGCTTTATGATATATTCATAAAAAACAACGAAACTGCTTTTGAGGACTTGTTAAAAGTACTTGATGATGTAACATTATTATATAAAGATAGAATGGATAATCTACCAAGTACCCTACAAGATATAGTACATAATATTGCAATTAATTGGGATGGAATAAGTACTAAAGAGTTAGCAGTAAAAACAAGATTAGAAAGTAAGTCTGTATCATCTCAACTAAAACAACTTGAAAAATACCATATCATAGAGTTTGAGAGTATTGGAAAAAATAAAATTTATAAGATAAAAGAGAGATTTTTTAATATTTGGTATCTTATGAGATTTGGTAAAAAAAAAGATAGAAATAAAGTAGAATGGTTAGTGAAGTTTTTGACATCTTGGTATGATAGAGATGAGCTAAATTCAAAAGCAAAAGATTTTATAAACTCTATAAAAACTAAAAACTTAAATGAAAACTATATATATTATATGTGTGAAAGTTTTAGTCATGCAGGAATTGATACATATATAGAACATACAATGAAACAAACTGCAAAAGAGGATTTAAGTAAACAAAAATCAAGTTTTAAAAATGAATTATCAAAGTCTGATGTTCAAATATTATACGAAGCATTTAATTTATATAAAAATGATAAAACTCTTGAGGCTATAAAACTACTAGAGAATTCAAAAAAAAGTAGTGGTGATATTGACTTCTTTCTTGCTCATTTATATTATAAAAACAAACAATATGACAAAGCAGAAGAATATTATCTAAAAGCTATAAAAAGTGGAAATAATAAAGTTGTAAATAATATAGTATTGTTCTATTTTGAACAAAATAAAAAGAAGAATAAAGCTATAGAATTAATTACACAATCTTATAAAAATGAACAAAACTTTGATAATACAATTACATTTGCAATTATAATGTTATGGAATGAAGAATTTGAAAAAAGTTATGCTAAATTTAATGAATGGCTAGAATATGACAATGCTTTAGAATCTAAAACTGATATTAGTATCTACTTTACTTTACTTATTTTAAAAGGACAATTATATAAAACAAAAGAGTTTTTAGAGATAGAAAAGTATCAATTAAAAGACAGATATAAACCTATTTGGTATGCTTTGATGACTTTAATGCAAAATGATTTTCCACATGAGATAAAAAAGATGGGTAGTGAACTTACACAAAGTGTTAGTGAATTATTAGAAGTTATTGAAGCATGCAAAAATAAGTATTCTATCTAATAAAATAGTCATGTTAAAATGAGAGTGTAAAGTATACAACAAAATTTATACACTGTAAATTTTGTTCCACATAAGATAAATAAAGCCCAATTGTCAAGATATATTCATTTATGTCTTGTCTTATTTGGCATAAATACTTTTTTATTTCTTAATTTTGTTTATTAATCAATTTTTCTTATATTAATGTTTCATTAATACAAGCAATGTAAAATTATAAAAATAAAAAGAGGTAATAATGAAAAAATATTTAATATACACAGTAATTATACTTATATTAGGGTTTGGATTTTATAAAAAAATCTATATACCAAAACACACATTTAAAACAGTACAAGCAAGTGTAAATAATATGAGTGTAAAAGTTAATGGTATTGGTAATGTTGGTGCAAAAGACATATATAAAGTAGCTTCTATTTATGGTGGTAAAGTACTATCTTTTGAGATTAACGAAGGTGATTTTATAAAAAAAGGCACTTTAATTGCAAAAATAGATTCCATAGATTTAAGTGATAAAATAGATGAACTAGATGCAAATGTAAAAAAACTACAAAATGATATAAAAGCCTTAGAACTAGACAAACAAAGTTCAATTATATCTTATAAGTATCAAGAAGATATTTATACAAAAAATCAACAACTATTTAAAAAAGGAGCTATATCTGAATTAGATTTTAAAAAATATAAAACAAATATGAATATTTCAAAATTAAAAGTAAGTAGTTTATCTGCAAAAATAAAATCTATTTATTCACAAATAACTCAGATAAAAGCTAGTTTAAATGGACTAAAACAAAAACTTATAAGATATACTATTTTTGCACCAGTTGATGGATATATTACAAAAAAACATATATCAAATTTTGCAATTATAAACCAAAATCAAACACTTGTAGAAATAATAAATCCAAAAGATGTATGGGTTGAAACACATATAGATACTAGAATAAGTGGAGATGTAAAGTTAGGTGATATTGCTACAATTGAACTACGATCATCGTCTAAACAATATAAAGGAAAAGTTACAAATATCAAACCTATAAATAATAGTGTTACAAATGAAAGAGAGATAAATATAAGTTTTGACAATCTTCCTATTCCTTTTTATCTTGAAGAACAAGCTATTGTTGATATTCAAATAAAAGAGTTGAAAAATATTTTAAAAGTTCCTCTGTCTGCTTTAGCTATTTATAAAGAAAAAAATGGTGTTTGGATACTAAAAGATGGTACTGTAAATTTTAAAGAACTTAAGATATTAGCTTATGATAACAAAGGTGTAGCTACTAAAGATATCACAACAAAAGATATATTAGTTATACCTGATTTAAATAAAAAAACTCTTTTCGATGGTATAAAAATATATCATGATTAATCTAGCATACAAAGATATAACACACTCTTTAGGTAAGTTTATAGTTACTGCTATTGGGGTTGGTGCATTATTAGGTATCGTTGTGATTATGATAGGTGTTTATCGTGGTATGGTTTTTGATGCACAAGTTTTAGTAAATGATATAAAAGCAGATATTTGGGTAGTTCAAGAAGACACATTAGGGCCATTTGCACAAACTTCAAAAATTCATGAAGATTTGAAAAATCAAATCGCTTATCAAAATGGTATTAAATATGCAGAAGCTATTACTTTTCAAACATTTCAGATGGAAAATAAATATGGTGATTTTAAAGTTATGCTCGTAGGATATGACCCCTTTGGAAATATATCTGTGATAGATAAATCAAAATTGCTTGAAGGTCGAGTTTTAAAAAAACAACATTTTGAAATAGTTGTTTCAAAAAAAACAAATTATAAATTAGGTGAATATATTCAATTAGGAAGAAACAAATTTAAAGTTGTTGGACTTACAAAAGACACTGTGTCAAGTAGTGGAGATTTTCTTATGTATACTAGCTTAAAAGATGCTGCTATTTTACAATTTACTTATACAAATGAAAGAATAAGAAGCGATGAGAAAAGAGGTATAAAAGGTGGAAATCCTCATCTTGTAAATGCAATAGTAGCAAAAATAAAAGATACTCATAATGTCAAAAATGTAGCTAGAAATATAGAAAAAACTACACATAAAAAAGTATTTACAAAAGATGAACAGATAAATCTTTTACTTCAAAAAGTTATCAAAAAATCATCTAAACAAATAGGTATGTTTACTATTATTCTTATTGTTGTAGCAATTATAATTATTGCACTTATTATTTATACTATGACTTTGGAAAAAATCAAAGAAATTTCTATACTTAAATTAATAGGAATACCAAACTTTACAATTTCTAAGATGATTATACAAGAGACGGTTATTTTAGGTGTGTTTGCATTTATTTCAGGTAATATTTTTGCCCATCTTATAAGTAGTGGTTTTCCAAAAAGAATATTATTATTAACTCAAGATTCTATTTCACTTTTTATTGTGATACTAGTATCTTCGATATTTGCATCATTATTTGGAATATATAAAGTGATTAAAACAGATCCTGCACAAGCAATAGGTGGATGAAAATGAATACTAATATAGCTATGAAAATAGAAAATTTAGAAAAAAGTTTTGGAGTAGTAGATAGTAAAATAACAGTTATTAAAGATGCTAATTTTTCTTTAAATAAAGGTGAATTTGTAGCTCTAGTTGCACCTAGTGGTGCTGGAAAAACCACTCTTCTTATGATGTTGGGTTGTGTACTTGAACCAACTAGTGGAAAGATAACTATAGGTGAGAAAATAGTTTATGATGATAAATTATTAGTAAAAGATGATAGAGCCTTACGAAGAAAGAAAATTGGATTTATCTTTCAAAATCATTATTTAATACCATTTTTAAATATAGAAGAAAATATTACTTTGTTACCATATCAAAATAATGAAAGTCCTAATGTTGTAAAGCCAAGAGTAAAAGAAATTATGGACTATCTTAATATGAGTGATAAGATGAAAAGTATGCCAAGTGAATTAAGTGGTGGGCAAAATCAAAGGATAGCAATTGCACGAGCATTAGCAAATAATCCAGACATAATATTAGCAGATGAACCAACGGCAGCATTGGATAAGCAAAGAGCAATAAGCGTGATAAAAATGTTAAAACAAATTACAAGAGAAAAAAATGTAACTATTATTATGGTGACACACGATGATAGATTATTGCCATACTGTGATAAAGTTTTAAGTATAAAAGATAAAAAAATAGATATAAAAGAAAATAAAAAATAAGTTTATGTTATGTAGTTGTATTGATTGTAAAATAATAATTAAAACTGGCTATAAATAATCTATTTTTTTAAATTTCTAAATTTGTTGATAATTCTATAATAAATCCTTGACAAAAGATAAAAAATTGTCTATAATTCCCGTCCAAATTCACAAGAGCTAGATATGAT
>JADGEG010000119.1 GCA_016744485.1 Arcobacter sp.
ATACTATATAGTGATTTATAAATTTATAAATTCTTTTTATTTTATATTGACAAAGCATATAAGTTTGTTATATTATATGTATAAAAATATGTATTGGAAATATTATGAATTATTTAAACTATACTTCAAGTGAAATGTTCTCATCAACACAGTTAATAAGAAATAGTAAGACTATTTTTGATAAATTACAAAAAAACAAAGATATTCAAAAAGCTATTATATTAAGGGATGGAAAGCCTAGTTTTATACTTTTGGACTTTCATTTTTATGAAAAACTTATGAGAGAGCATATAAATTTACAAGAATCTTTAAAATTTAAAAATAAAACTAACTTGGAAGACGAAAAAGAGATTTTTGTTCAAGATAAGCCTAAAAATATCATTAAAAATACTAATACAAATCAAAATCCCCAAAAAACAGATAGTAAGCAAGAAATAAAAGAAAAATTAGAAACGAAACAAGAGCCAAATAATCAAATAAATGACAATGATTTAGAAAAAGCTTTTGCTCAAATTGAGCAACTAGATTTAAAAAATTTTAAAGATGAAAAAGAAGTTAATCTTAAACCATTAAAAGAATTTTGGGACAAATAAATCTTTTCATTAAAATTTAATTTAATTTTAGTTAAAATTCTGTCTATAATAAATTATAGGGATATTAATGACAGAAGCTAAGTATATTTGGATGGATGGTAAGTTTGTTAGTTGGAATGATGCTAAGATTCATATTTTAAGTCATACTTTACATTATGGTAATGGTGCTATTGAAGGTACAAAAGCATATAAAACTCATGATGGTAGATGTGCAATTTTTAAACTTCAAGAGCATACAAAAAGGCTTATGGCTTCTTCTAAAATGACCTTATTAGATGTTCCTTTTAATGAAGAAGAATTAAATAAAGCTCAAGTAGAATTATTACAAAATAATGAACTCTTTAATGGGGCTTATATACGACCATTAGTATATTTAGGTTATGGAGTTATGGGACTTTATCATAAGGATGCTCCTGTTAATGTGTCAATTTCAGCTTGGGAATGGGGAGCTTATTTAGGAGATGAGGGGCTAGAAAAAGGTGTTCGTGTAAAAATCGCATCAATGACAAGAAATTCAAATACTTCAGGAATGGGTAAAGCAAAAGCAGTGGCAAATTATCTTAACTCACAAATGGCAAAATTTGAAGCAGTTGAGTGTGGTTATGATGAAGCACTTTTAAGAGACGATCAAGGTTATATAGCTGAAGCTAGTGGGGCTTGTTTTTTTATAGTTCGAGATGGTGTTATTATTAGTCCTCCAAATGATAATTCATTAGAATCAATTACACAAGCAACGGTTATTGATCTTGCTTGCGATTTAGGATATAAAGTTCTTAGACGAAAATTAACAAGAGAAGAAGTATATATAGCAGATGAAGCATTTTTCACAGGAACTGCTGTTGAAGTAACTCCTATACGAGATATTGATGCTAGAATAATAGGTGAGGGTAAAAGAGGAGCAATTACTAAACAATTACAAGATGCTTATTTTGATGTAGTTGCAGGTAAAAATAAAAAATATTTAAAAGATTTAACATACATTAATTAAAAAAGGAAAGATATATGCCAATAGATAATGATTATTTTAAGAATAAACAACAAAATAAAGATAATTCAAATGGAGGAGGAGGTAATTATAGACCTCCTTTTGAACCACCTGAAATGTTTAAAAACTTAGGTAAAAAAGCAGGAATCATTTATGCTATAGTTGCTATAGTTGCTATAGTTTTTCTTGTAAAACCTTTTGTAATTGTAGAATCTGGTGAGGTTGGTATTAAAAGTACAGCAGGTAAATATGAAGAAGAACCTTTAAGACCTGGTTTTCATCTTTATATTCCAGGAATTCAAAAAGTTAGACTAATTGATACAAAAGTTAGACTTATGAATTATAAAACTATAGAAGATATGAGTGGTTTTGATTCTGGAATTAGAATTAATCCAGCGATTTCTATTTTAGATGCTAGAGGTTTACCCGTTTCTATTGAATTAACTGTTCAATATAGATTAACAGCTGATGGAGCTCCTAAAACTATAGCTAATTGGGGACTTTCTTGGGAAGACAAGATTATTAACCCAGTAGTAAGAGATATAGTAAGAAATATTGTAGGTAGTTATACAGCTGAAGAGTTACCAACAAAAAGAAATGAGATAGCATTAAAAATTGAGGAAGGTGTCCGTGCAAATATAGATGCTTTACCATCTAAACCTGTTTCACTTTTATCTGTACAGTTAAGAGAAATTGTTTTACCTCAAAAAATAAGAGAACAAATTGAAAGAGTTCAAATAGCAAATCAAGAAGCTGAAAGAGTAAAATACGAAGTTCAAAGAGCAAAACAAGAAGCTGAAAAAAAAGCGGCCTTAGCAATAGGAACTGCTGAAGCAAAAAGAATTGAAGCTAAAGGTATAGCTGATGCGATTACTATTGAAGCACAAGCACAATCAAAAGCAAATATAGATATCGCAAAATCTTTAACTCCAAATTTATTAAAAATGCAACAAATAGCAGTTCAGGGTAAATTTAATGATGCACTAAAAGTAAATAAAGATGCAAAAATATTTTTAACTCCTGGTGGTTCAACTCCAAACATTTGGGTTGATACAAAAAGTACATCAAGAAATAGTGTAATTAGTCAATAAGAGCATTTATAATTAAACATGTAGTATTATTGATTTCTTTAGGATGAAAAATGTGTATTGAAAAAATAGATTGGGATAAAGTAGGGGATTTAGTGCCTGTGGTTACTCAAGATAATACAAGTAATGAAGTTTTAATGTTAGCTTATATGAATAAAGAAGCATTAAGACTTACATTAAAGACAAAAAAAGCACATTATTATAGTAGAACACGACAAAGTCTATGGAAAAAAGGTGAAACTTCTGGACATATACAAGATGTCAAAGATATTTTAATTGATTGTGATAATGATACAATTTTATTAAAAGTTGATCAACATAAAGTAGCTTGTCATACAGGAAGAAAGTCTTGTTTTTTTACTAATTTAGAAACTAATGAAATCATTAAAACAAGCATAGTAAATTCTTCACCTAATACTATAGAAGAGTTATATAAAATTATTTGTAAGAGAAAGAATACTAATTCTGCTAACTCTTATACTGCAAAACTACTGCAAGGTAAAACTAATTTTATGCTAAAAAAGATACTAGAAGAAGCTAGTGAATTTACTTTTGCTATAAAAGATGATGATAAAAAAGAAATCATTTATGAAGCAGCTGATTTAATTTATCATTGTTTAGTTGTACTTGCATCTAAAGATATTGCACCTTCACAAATAAACGAAGAATTGGAAAGAAGATTTGAATTTTCAGGAATAGAAGAAAAAAAATCTCGATCTAAGTAAAATTTATTTTATTTGTTTGATTTTAAGATATTTTTAAAGTATTTTATCCAAGAATTTACAGTTTGAAGTCTTCTATTTATAGTACTCCAACTTTTTATGTCATAAACACCAAATAAGGTATGGCTCATTTTATGATCTAATGTATTGTGTAAGGAGTAATTAAATATTGGTTCAGAAAAAACAATTTTTGCTATTTCTTCCATTCTTTCTTTAAAAGGTAGTGATACTATTTTAATTCCTTTTTCAGTTAAAACAAGACAATTATTTTCTTCATGACATAATTTTAACCATTTTAAGACATTGTAATAATAGTCTATTTGTCGCTCTACTATATCAAAACTTAATTTTAGTTCCTCTTTTGTCATACATGGGTGTTGGGATATTAAAATTAACATTGCATGAATTGTATCAAATTTATCTGCTTGTGGAAAAGGTTTTGAAGTATCAATATTCTCATAGTTTGTAGGAATATTATAAAGGCAGAAATCTGAACTTCTTGTTTTAAATTTAAAAGCTTTTTCATTACAATGGTCTGCATATCCTATTACTCCATCATAAATATATGGGATAAATCTATAAATATCATCTTGCAAATAAAATATATAACTTTTTACTATTTTTTTTGATTTAATTTGATTTTCCCAATATAATTGAGGATATAATAACTGCCTAATATTAATATTATTCCTAAATCCTATTTTAGCTTCAACTAAATTTATTGAACTATTTCCTTCATATCCACCATCTACTTCTATTTGAACACCATCAATATTGTAAGGCACAGTTCCTATATTAAAATCCAAAGAACCCCTTATTCTACCTCTTATTGATAAATTACTATCTTCTTCAAATACTATTTCTAACATTTTAGTTATTGTTGCAATATCTAAAGCTGCACTTTCACTTTTTATATTAAAAGGATCTATAGTAATAATACTAGTGGGAGCTTCAAGTTCAATTATCTTTGTATGTATTTTTTTATCAATATCAATAAACGGGTCATTTGGTGCGATTCTATATAAGCCATTTTAAATAGCTAAAATAGATAAATTTTCTGCTTTCATAATATTTGGCAAGTTCTCTCTAAAATCTACTTTTGTCATAAGTCTAGCTTCTTTTCCATCAATAGCTTTTATTTCATCTGCTGTTATATCAAAGAATCTATTTTTTCTAATTTTACTTAAAATATTATAATGACTAAATATATTTTCCCACGATTGATGAATATTAATTTTTGACATTAATCCTCCTTATTTACTTTATAATTAATTACAATATATTCGTTTATTTTTCCCCTTCTATTTGCTTTACAGTTTAAAGCTCTATTTGCTTGAACTGTGATTAAATTATAATCTTGGTATAAATCTTTAATATATTTGGTATACGAATTAGATAACATAAAAAATGCACCTATACTATTAATATAATCACAAAGTTCTTTTAGTCTAAACTGCATATCTTCATCAAAACCTTTATCTGTGTATCCTGTAAAACTTGATGTTTCATTTAACGGAACATATGGAGGGTCAAAATAAACAAAATCACCTTTTTTAATATATTGTTTTATATTTTCAAAATCTCCATTTAATATTGTAGTTTTTTGTAATAATTTACTACAATCTAATATATTAGAATCATCTACATAATTAGGGTTTTTATAAGTACCAAAAGGTACATTAAATTGGGAGCTTTTATTTACTCTATAAAGACCATTAAAGCCTGTCTTATTTAAATAAATAAATCTACTTGCTTTTTTAACTTTTGATAATCTCTTATAAAATGAGGGTATTCTATCTAATTTTCTTAATTTATAAAAATACTCAGAATTATTTTTATGTATTTTTAAATCTTTTATTAGTTCAATAGGTTTAGTTTTAATAATTTTATATAAATTAATAAGTTCAAAATTATAATCATTTATAAAGCTTTTTTTTATTTTTAAATCAAAAAATAATGCTCCACCACCTATAAAAGGTTCAAAATAAGTATTAAAGTTTTTTGGCATATATTTTTTTAATTCATTCAAGAGTTGATGTTTTCCACCAACCCATTTTATTACAGGTTTACACATAATTACTATAATTCCTTATCTAATATTGTATAATAATATATTCAAATATTACTATGATTCTTTTTATTTTAACAAAAAAAATAAAAGTGTAGTAAATATATTACATTTTGCAAGCTTATTTAATTACATCTCTTTTTTTAATGCTTAAAGAAGTAAAAAATGATTAGACCCTTATTTTGATATTTAAGAATACAAATGATATAAAAGCAAAAAGTGCAGAATAAAGAAATAAATATTCCCCATATAATTTTCCAGCACTTAATGCTCCTATAAAACCACCTAAACCATAAGCGATACCATACATAAATTGTTGAGCTAACTTTTTATTGTCATATAAAGTATATAAATACATGATAATAGCACTATGATATAAACCAAAAGAAAAAGCATGAATACTTTGTGAAATATATATAATACTGAGATTATTTGGAAATAAATATAACAGTAACCATCTTATAGCTGTGATGACAATTGAAAATTTTATTATATTTAATAAATTATTTTTTAACAAAGGTGCTTGAAAATATAACATTATAATTTCGCATATAACACCAAAAGCCCATAAATAGGATATTGTTTCTAAGGAAATTCCTTGTTCTAATTCATAAATTGTAAAAAAATTATAAAAAGCTCCAAAACTTACTTGCATAAAAAATAAACTTAACCAAAATGACCAGTATTTTAAAAATGAAAATTTTTTATGTGATATTTGTTCTTTATGAGATATATCATATTTTAATAAAACTAAAGAAAAGAATGTTGTAAAAATTATAGTTGTAA
>JADGEG010000120.1 GCA_016744485.1 Arcobacter sp.
AAATATTAATTTGAGGTATTTTTTTTACAGCTTTTATTTTTATAAATTTTTTTTTATTAGAATATTTTTTTAATTCTTTTTGATACTTGACAATATCAATTTTTAATTTTTTACCATTTTTAATTAAAATGTTTAAATATTTTTTTTCTAAATTTTTATTAGTATTTAAAACAGCTTTTATATAAGAAATACGAGCATTGTTATATTCCTTTTTAATAGCTTCATTTGCAAAAAGATTAGATGATAAAAATAAAAAATAAAATAAACTAATAAAAAATTTAATAATTTTTATTCTCCTTTTGTTAATTTTTCTATTAATTCATGCACTGATAGTATTTTATCAAGTTTATATCCATTTGTACCTGTAAAAAATAAACCTGTTTCTTCATCTCCAATTTGTGCAGCACTTAGTCTATCTGCTATACAATATCCTACTACTTTTGCTTCAACTCCTCTATTACAAGGAGCTACACAATTTGATATACATACAACTTTAGGTGCAGTTTTTTGCTCAATAGTTTTTTGCAAATTTGTAACAACTCCTCGCGCAGGAAGTCCAACTGGTGATTTAAATAGTTTTATATCATCTTTTTTTGAATTTAATAAAATATTTTTAAAATTACTATGTGCATCACATTCATAAGTACCTATAAATCTTGTAGCCATTTGTACACCACTACATCCCATAGCCATAAATTTATCAATATCATTTTTGTTCCATATTCCACCAGCTGCAATAACAGGCATATTGCCCCACTTTTTTGCTTCTTCTATTACAGGAGGAACTATATTTTCTAACTGAAATTCTTCTTTAAGGCAATCATCATAAGAAAAACCTTGATGTCCTCCACTTAATGGACCTTCAACTATAACTGCATCAGGAAGTTTATTATATCTTTTCCATTTTTTACAAATAAGTTTTAATGCTCTTGCACTTGAAACAATAGGAATTAGTGCAACATCAGGAAAATTTTTAGTAAATTCAGGCATATTTGTGGGCAACCCTGCACCTGTTATAATCATATTGGCACCTGCTTGGCAAGCATCTATAACAGTTCTACCATAATCATTACTTGCATATAAAACATTACATGCAATGGGTGCATTTTTAGATATTTGTTTTGCACTTGCAATTATAGCAGTTAAACCTTTTTTTGAATAAAAATTTAAAGCATCCTTCGGTTTACCACGTACTAATTTATCAGAATATTTTCTATCTTGATAATATCCAGTACCAACTGCTGATACAACCCCTAATGCACCTTCTAAACTAACAGTTCCTGCTAATTTATCCCAACTAACTCCAACTCCCATACCTCCTTGGATAATTGGATGTTTAATTTTATATTTACCAATTTTCAAAATCTAGCCCTTAACAATAATTTTTACAAAGTTTTTTTTGCCTTTTTGTAAGACATATTCACCAATTTTCAAATTCAATTTATCATCTAAAACTTTTATTTTATCTAATGATACAGCATTAGCCTTAATATCTCGCCTTGCTTGTGAAGTAGATTTAACAAGTTGTGTATCAACTAAAGCTTGACATATCCAAATATCGGCATTTAACTTGTATGTTAAAATATTTGTAGGTATATCTTTTTTTATAAAAATTTTTTCAAATTCTTTTTGTGCTTTTATTCCAGAACCTTCATTATGGAATCTATCTATTATTTCAATAGCTAGATTTTCTTTTATTTTTTTAGGATGAACTAATTTACTTCGAACATTTTCTTTCATAAGATTAATTTCTTTTAATGATTTATTAGATAATAATTCAAAATATCTCCACATTAGTTTATCTGAAATTGATAATATCTTACCAAACATATCATTTGGATCATCTTTAATACCAATATAATTGCACAAAGATTTAGACATCTTTTGTACCCCATCTAATCCTTCTAAAATGGGCATCATTAAAACTGCTTGAGCTTGTGTTTTACATGCTTTTTGTAAAGTTCTACCCATTAAAAGATTAAACTTCTGATCAGTTCCACCTAATTCAATATTAGTTTTCATGGCAACTGAGTCATAACCTTGAAGTAAAGGGTACATAAATTCACTAAGTGCAATAGGTGTATTTGAAGCATATCTTTTAGAAAAATCGTCTCTTTCGAGCATTCTTGCAACTGTTAAATTTGATGAAAGTTTTATTAAACCAGCAGTTCCTAATTTATCTAACCAAGTAGAATTAAATAATACTTGTGTTTTATTTTTATCTAATATTTTAAATACTTGATTTTCATATGATTTAGCATTTTTTAAAATGTCTTCTTTACTTAAAATTTTTCTAGTTTCATTTTTACCAGTTGGATCACCTATCATACCTGTAAAATCACCAATTAAAAACTGTACTATTCCTCCAAACTTTTGAAAAGTAGCTAGCTTTTGAATTAATACTGTATGTCCTAAATGTAAATCAGGAGCAGTTGGATCAAAACCAGCTTTTACAAAAAAATTTTCACCACTTTCATAAAATCTTCTTATTAGTTTTTCTATATAATTGAGATCTATTATTTCAGAACTTCCTCTTTGAATTTCATTTAAAGCATTTTGAATTTTATTTTTCATTTAACCTCTTTATTTATTATAAGCATCTTGTTTTGAAACAAAATCAATTATTTTTACTTTTTTTTCTATTGTTTTTTTCACTTCTTCTATATTTGAGTTTTTTAATTCAAATTCAATAGAACAATATTGTCTATATGAATGTTCTTCTCTTCCATACTCAACAGATAGAATATAACCTTCATATTGGTTCATATGTGCAAACAGTTTTGCTAATTCACCTTTTGTATTTGGAAAACTAACTAACATTTTATATTTATATAAAGTGTCTTTTATCCATTGACAAAATAACATTTTATTTTTATTTTTAATTTTATGATATGCATTATCACACATTTTATGATGAATAATTGCTTTATTGTTTTCTTTAAATGCAACAATATCATCACCAAATTTAGGATGACAACAATGGTCAAATGATACATTATTTATACTAAAATTTGAATATATTATGATATTATCAAATTTATATTCTTTGATCTTACTAGTATAAATTCTAAATCTTGTAACAAAATTTTGTTTTAGTATAATACTTTTTTCAATAGTGTGTTTTGTATGCTTAAAGTAGTCAATAATATGTGGTATTTTATGAGGTGATTCAATATCTTCAAATTCACTAATTTCATCTTTATATTTTGAAAATGAAGTATTAATAATATTAATTCCACTTAATTCATCAATTTCTTTTAATCTATGCATACATAATGCTTTAATGTGTTTTTGTGCACGAGTAGTTTTTACCATATCAACCCAAGAGCATCTATATATTGTGTATTTTGAAGTATTAATTAATACAATATCAGAACTTTTTAACTCTGTTAATAAAGGTTTTTTAACTTTATTAATATAACATTCTATTGCATTTTTACCTACATCTGTATGAACTGCATATGCAAAATCATAAGCAGTTGAGCCTAAAGGAAGTACAAATATTTCTCCTTTTGGTGAATATACTATAACTTCTTCTGAAAACAAATCTTGCTTAGTATCTTTATAAAACTCTTCAATATTATCATGTGAATATTCAAGATTTTTTAACCATTTTAAATTTGTTTTGTTTTTAGAACCATTTTTATATTTCCAATGTGCAGCAATTCCAAATTCTGCAATTTTATTCATTTCAAATGTTCTAATTTGAACTTCATATATTTTAGAATTAAAAAAAACTGTTGTATGTATCGTTTGATAACCATTTTCTTTAGGGGTTGAGATGTAGTCTTTAAATCTTGAAATAAGTGGAGTATATTCTAAGTGTAAAAATCCTAAAATTTTATAACATTCTATATCTTCATCAACTAAAATTCTAATTGCAAAAAGATCAAGAACTTCATCCATTCCTACACCTTTTCTTTGCATTTTTAAATAAATAGAATAATAATGTTTTATTCTACTGTAAATTTTAATTTTATTTAAGTCATAACCATTTTTTTCTAAGATACTTTTAGTTGAAGAAATAAATTGATTAAATGTTAGTTGAATAGAATGCTGATGTTGTTTTATAAAATTATTTATTTTTTGATATTCATTTGGATACAAATAAGAAAATGCTATATCTTCTAAAGTATTTTTTAATTTAGAAATTCCAAGTCTATGAGCTATTGGAACATATACTAACATTGTTTCTTCTGCAATTCTTAGTTGTTTATTAGAAGGTAAAGCTTCTAATGTTAACATATTATGAAGTCTATCACAAAGCTTTACTACTAAAACTCTAATATCATCAATTGATGCAATTAACATCTTTCTAAAAGATAAGGCTGAGCTTATTAATTTAGCATTTGAATTAGATGGTATTAACTCATGTTCTCTTATTTCATCTATTTTTGTTAGACCATCAACCATATGAGCAATATCATCACCCCATGTAACTTTTATATAATTTAAATCAAAATTTGTATCTTCAACTACATCATGTAATAAAGCAGCTGCAATAATATCTTCATCTTTTGAAAAATGTGCTGTAACATTTGCTACTAAAATAGGGTGGATACAATATGGTTCACCACTTTTTCTATATTGTCCTTTGTGGGCAAGAATTACAAAATTTATTATCTCTTTTAGTTTAGGTGTTAGTTTATATTGTGATTTTAATACACTAATGGCATCTTTTATAGTAACAATATTAGATATTTTTTTAATAAAAGGATCCATTTTAATGCCAAGTTATTTTAAAAACTATTCTTTAGATATTAAACCATCAATTTCTAATAATCCATAAGCAATTTCATCAATAGCTATATCTGTATATTTCATGTGTTGTGTATTTTTTTCAAGTAATGGTTTTGCACCTCTACTTAATTCATCTGCTCTTTGACCAATAGCAAGTGCTAAAACATATCTATCATTTTTTACTTTTTCTAATGCCATTGACATTCTTTCTTCTAGTCTCATTTTAATCCTTTTTTATTTTACAATTGAACATTTACTATAATCACCATTAATAATATTAAGTAAATTTCCTTTTTCATTCATATTTGCGACAATTATAGGTAAATTATTATCTTTAGCTAGTGCAATAGCAGTATCATCCATTACATTTATATGTGATTCTAAAGCCCTATCATAAGATAAGGTATCTAGTTTTACAGCATCTTTATATTTCATTGGGTCTTTATCATAAATACCATCAACTTTTGTAGCTTTTATAAGCATAGATGCACCTATTTCTGTAGCTCTTAGTGTTGCCGCTGTGTCTGTTGTAAAATAGGGATTACCTGTGCCTGCTGAAAATATAACGACTCTTGCTTTTTCAAGATGTCTAATTGCTCGTCTTTGAATAAAAGATTCAGATATTTGTTCCATTTTAATAGCTGTTTGTAATCTTGCATTTAAACCTTTATGCTCTAATGCTTCTTGCATTGCTACACCATTAATGACAGTTGCTAACATCCCCATATAATCAGCACTAGTTCTTTTAATCACACCATCAGCAGCAGCAGAAACACCACGAATAATATTTCCACCACCAATTACAATTCCAACTTCAATATTATTATCAACTAATTGTTTGATTTCTTCAGAAATATAATCTAAAATTTTAGTATCTATACCATATCCATTATCACCAGCTAATGCTTCACCTGAAAATTTAACAAGAACTCTTTTATTCATTTTTTTCCTTTTAATTATAGCGATTTTATCTAAAATAAGCTAAATTTTTTGTTAAATGTATTAGCTAAGTGACCATTCATAAAATGTAAGAATATTTATTTTTTTATTTTTATAACTTACTTCGTAATTGTTTGATATGCTAATAATATTTATTTCATTAAAATTCCATTCATCTATACTTTTATAGATTTTTTTTAGTAGATTATTTTTTAAATTTATATTGAAAAATGGTATTACTATAATTGCTAAATTATGTGATTGAATATAAAAATCTATGTTATCCAAATAATATATTTCATTGTATTTATTGTTTAATTCTAAAAAAACCATATTACTAAATTCATTTTTTAATTTTTTTGTATGTGATAATACATTAATAAAAGAATGATTATAAGAGTATATTTTTTTTGTTGCATTATTTTGTTTATATTTTTTAATAAAATAAATAAGATTTTTTTCTTCAAATACTTTACATTGTTTATAAAATTTATCTTTTGATATTTTAAGCTTTTGT
>JADGEG010000121.1 GCA_016744485.1 Arcobacter sp.
TCTTGAAACTGATCCAGATAAAGCATTATTATATAAGATATACTTCATTGCTCTTTGTTTTGTATTTGCTGTTTTACTTTCTATTGAAGTTATCATATTTCCACGATTTGGATAAGGAAACAATGTAAATAAACAATTAATTGCTAAATCAGACTTTTTATCTACACTTCTTAACTCTATAACATTAGTCACATCAACTAGTAAAGTATCTTGCATATTTCTTGCAAATTGTTCTACTGCTTTTTTTTGTTCTAAAGTGATATTTAAAGAACTTATATATTTATCTATATCATCTCTTATATTATTATTGTTGGTATCAGGTCCTTTAATACTTGTTGACCTATTTAGTACAGCTATTTGCCCTTTATCTTCTAAGTCTTGAATAGTTTTTGCTTTTGTATCTTCTTTTGAACTAGAAGAATCATTAACACAAGCACTAAAAAAAAGTGCACATAAGCTAGTAAGGATTATCTTACTTATTTTATTTTTCATTGGTTTCCTTTTTGAATTATTTATTTTAATAATTATAACATATATTATATTTAACTTAAAACATAAACTATATTATTTATTTTTTAATAATCGATTTTTTAATAGAATTTAAAAGTTTATCGATATCATCTTTTGTTTGAGAAAAATGAATAGAAATTCTTAACCAACCTGGTTTATCACTTATATCAACACCATCTTTTAAATCTAATAAATCATGACCATAAGGTCCAGCACAAGAACATCCTGCTCGTGTTTGAATACCTGAATTTTTTGATATACTATCACATAAGATATAAGGGTCATCATCTCCTATGTTAAAAGATACTATTCCTATATTTTTTGAGTTTTGATTTCCGTATATGGTACAATTTGGAATCTTATTTAATTCTTTTATAAAATAAGTCATATTTTCATTTTTTCTTTTTGCAATAAACTCAAAACCTATTTCATTTCGTAAACAATAAGATAAGGAAGCTTTAATAAATTGTAAAATTCCAGGAGTGCCTGCTGTTTCTCTTATAACGGGATCATCATTATATCTTTGAGATGATTGGCTAACATAAGTAACTGTTCCACCTCCTGCAAATGTAGGGGGCAAAGAAGTATCGATTAAATCTTTTTTTATTATTAATAAACCACAAGAACCAGGTCCACCTAAGAGTTTATGAGCTGAGGTAACCATAGCATCATAATACGAACAATCAATATTCATATAAGAAGAACAAGCAGCTGCATCAAAACACACTAAAGCATTATATTTTCTTAATAATTGTGATATTTTTTTATAAGGAGTTATTATTCCTGTGACATTAGATGCTACAGAAAAACTTCCTATAATTTCTCTGTTTTGATTTTCTTTTAAGATATTTTCAAGATGAAGTAAGTCTAATAAACCTTCATCATTTAAGCTAACTCTTTGTAATTCACATAATGCTTCTCTATATGATACTTCATTTGAATGATGTTCATAAGGGCCTATTATTACTAAGGGAAGTTTTTTCTTATCAATTTTTATATTTAAGCGCTTTAATGTATGTGGAGGTATATAAAGCCCTAATAATTCTTGAAATTTTTTTATAGCCCATGTTGCACCAAAAGCACAAGGAAGTATTATAAAATCATCATTTAAGTCTAAACATTTATGTAAATTATCATATGCTTCATTATAATAATCGTTCGTTTTTGATGCCATAGAGGCTTCTTTTGAATGAGTATTCGCATATGTTTTTAATACATCAAATAATCTATTTTCAATTTGTCTAAAAGCTAAACCAGAGGCAATATAATCAAAATATAAATCTTTATGACTTCCAATGGTATTATATTTTATATACTGTAATTTATCAGTTCTTGGGTTAAAAAAACGACGAAACAAATCACTCATAATATAAATCCTATTTTAGACATTAATATGAGTGAATAGTAGCATATAATAAGTTAATAAGCTTTAAGATATTGTTTTACTTTCCCAATGTGGAAAATGTTTTCTTATTAAAGTATTTAATTCTATTTCAAATTCACTATGTTCATTAATTTTTGTTTGTACAGAAGTTTGAGACTTATTTACAATCATTCCAGCTCCAACGGTATCATTTGTAATTTTATCAATTATAATAAAAGAACCCATAGCTTTAATATGATTATATGAATCATAAGCAATACTTTGATTTAAAGCAAGTTTTGCATGTGCTATTTCATTTAAGTTTAAAGTATTACATTCTTGTTGTTCTAATGTATTAACATCTGTTTTATAATAAAAACTATCGAAGCTCCCTGTTGTTAGTGTTGAAGCTCTTTTTATATAATAATTTGTACTTTTAGTTAGTGGTTTGTCATCCATCCACACAATATTAACATCTAATGTATCAGACATATCGGCTTGTTCATCACTTTTAACTAGTATATCACCTCTACTTATATCAATTTCATCATTTAAAGTAATACTTATTGCCATTTGTGCATAAGCATAGGGTAAATTTCCATCATAAGTTACTAATTCTTTGACTGTTGAACTTTTACCTGATGGTAAAACTGTAATACTATCGCCTATGCTTATAATTCCAGATGAAACAGTTCCACAATAAGCTCTAAAGTTTAAATTCGGACGATTAACATATTGAACTGGCATTCTAAAATGAACTAAATCTCTATCACTTTCTATTTCAATAGTTTCTAAAGTATTCATTAAAGTATTACCTTTATACCAAGGTGACTTTGAACTAAGATTAACTACATTATCACCATTTAAAGCCGATAAAGGAATGAATGTTATATCAGTGCTTAAATTTATTTCATCTGCAAATTCTTCATAATTAGCAAGAATTTCATTATATTTATCTTCGCTAAAATCAACTAAATCCATTTTATTTATAGCAATAATTAAGTGTTTAATTCCTAGTAGTTTTGTAATAAAACTATGACGTCTTGTTTGTGTTTGAACACCATATCTAGCATCTATTAAAATAATTGCTAAATCAGCCGTTGAAGCTCCTGTAGCCATATTTCTTGTATATTGTTCATGTCCTGGGGTATCTGCTATTATAAATTTTCGCTTATCAGTTGCAAAATATCTATATGCTACATCAATAGTAATACCTTGTTCCCTCTCAGACTGTAAACCATCAACTAACAATGCTAAATCAAATTCACCTTCTGTTGTCCCACTTTTAAGAGAATCTTTTTTAATTGCAGCTAATTGATCTTCAAAAATCATTTTTGAATCATGTAATAATCTTCCGATTAAAGTACTTTTACCGTCATCAACACTTCCACAAGTTATAAATCTAAGTAATTGTTTGTTTTCGTGTTCTTTTAAATAGCTTTCTATATCAGTAGTTATTTTTGTTTCTTGAATGCTCATTTTAAAAGTATCCTTGTATTTTTTTCTTTTCCATTGAACCAGCTGAATCATTATCTATAACTCTTCCTTGTCTCTCACTTGTTTTTGTTAGTAACATTTCTTGAATAATCTCAGGTAAACTTGAAGCTGTTGATTGAACTGCTCCTGTTAAAGGGTAACATCCTAATGTTCTAAACCGTACAGATTCCATTTTAGGAACTTCATCTTTTTCTAAAGGTAATCTATTATCATCTACTAAAATTTTAACACCATCACGCATTACAACTGGTCTTTTTTTAGCCAAATATAAAGGTACAATAGGAATATCTTCAAGATAAATATATTGCCAAATATCTAATTCTGTCCAGTTTGAAAGAGGAAATACTCTAATAGATTCACTTTTTTTTACTCGTGCATTATATAAATTCCAAAGCTCTGGTCTTTGGTTTTTTGGATCCCATCTATGTTTTTCATCTCTAAAAGAATAAATTCGCTCTTTTGCTCTTGATTTCTCTTCATCTCTTCTTGCACCTCCAAAAACAGCATCGAATTTCCATTTATTTAATGCTTGTTTCAAAGCTTGTGTTTTCATAATATCTGTATGAACTTCACTTCCATGTGAAAAAGGTCCAATGCTTTGCTCAACTCCTTCTTCATTTATATGTACTAGTAACTCAAAACCTACTTCTTTAGCTCTTTTATCACGAAACTCAATCATTTCTTTAAATTTCCAAGTAGTATCTACATGCACTAGTGGAAATGGCAATTTTGCTGGATAAAAGGCTTTTTGTGCCAAATGCAACATAACAGCTGAGTCTTTTCCAACTGAGTAAAGCATGGCAGGATTATCAAATTCAGCTATTACTTCTCTCATAATATGTAATGATTCTGCTTCTAATTGTTTTAAATGTGTTAATTTCTTTGTGTCTATCATTTTTTATCTCATTTCTTTAAATCAATTTAAACTATATATTTATTTTATGTGTAAACCACATTCTTTATGCTCAGGATTTTCCCACCACCATCTTCCACTTCGTACATCTTCACCATTTTTTATAGCTCTTGTACATGGTGAGCAACCAAGAGAAGGAAAACCTTTATCATGAAGTTTATTATAAGGAATTTTATTTTCTTTTATAAATTTCCAAATATCATCTTCACTCCAAAATAATAAAGGGTTTACTTTTATTGTTTTATGATTTGCATCATATTCTACTATCTTAAGATTTTCTCTTGTTATACTTTGAGATGCTCTTAATCCAGTAATCCAAATATCTATAGATTGTAAAGCTCTTTGTAAAGGTTCTATTTTTCTTACAAAACAACAGGCTTTTCGTTTTTCTATACTTTCATAAAAGCCATTTATTCCTTGTGTATTATATAAATTTTCAATAGCTTGGGATTGTGGGAAAAAAACATTTAATTTTGTATTATATTTTAAATTTGTTTCATCTATTAAAGCATAAGTTTCATCGTGCAATCGTCCAGTATCAAGTGTAAAAATATTTGCATTTTTATCTATATTTAAAATCATATGAGTTAATACTTGATCTTCAGCACCTAAAGATGAAGAAAATCCAAGTTTATTTTTATATTTTTTTAAAAGATATTGTAATATATCTTGTGTTTGTTTATTGTTAAATTTTTCATTTAATTCTTTTACAATATTTACAATATTATTCATTTTTCATCCTAAATATGATAATCAGGTTCTTTACCTAAAGATATTTTATTCCATGTTCGCTCATGAACATAATACAAAAACATTTTTGTAAATACCTCAATTGAACCAATTGATGCCGCCATTGTTAAATTTCCTGTAATAAAATATGAAATAATAATAGTATCAAGAGTACCTAAGGTTCTCCAAGATACTGCTTTTAAAAATGATCTAGAAGCTTTTTCTTTCATTTTATTTTTATAATATAAAGATGAGCTTTAGGCATCTTCATATAATCCTGAACTAAGATATCTTTCCCCTGTATCACATAAAATAGTAATAATGACTTTACCTTTGTTTTCTTCTCTTTGTGCTACTTGTGTTGATACAAAAACATTTGCTCCTGAAGAAATACCTACAAGTAAACCTTCATTTTTTGCCAAGGCTCTTGAAGTTTCAATGGCATCTTCATTGCTAACTTGTATAACTTCATCATATATTTCAGTATTTAAAACATCAGGGATAAAACCAGCACCAATACCTTGAATTTTATGCGGACCTGGGTTTCCTCCACTTAAAATAGGTGAAGCTTCTGGTTCAACAGCGATGATTTGAATATTTTTATTATATTTTTTTAAAATTTCTCCAATTCCAGTAATAGAACCACCAGTTCCAATAGCACAAACTAAAATGTCAATTTTACCGTTTGTATCTGCTAAAATTTCTTGTGCAGTTGTAAGCCTATGAATTTCAGGATTTGATTTATTTACAAATTGCTGAGGAATAAAAGAATTTTCAGTTTGCCCAGCTAATTCAATAGCTTTATCAACAGCACCTTTCATTCCTTTTGCTGGTTCAGTTAATACTAAATTCGCACCCATAGCTTTTAATAATTGACGTCTTTCTAAACTCATAGAAGAAGGCATAGTAAGAATTAATTTTATTTTTAACGCAGCACAAACACAAGCAAGTGCTATACCAGTATTTCCTGATGTTGGTTCTATAACTGTAGTATTAGTATTAATTAAACCTTTTTTTAAAGAATTATTTATCATATTATTACCAATTCTATCTTTAACAGAATGAGTTGGATTCATAAATTCACATTTTCCTAAAACAATTGTATCATTGACACTTGCTTTTTGTAATTGTACAAGTGGAGTATTGCCTATTAATC
>JADGEG010000122.1 GCA_016744485.1 Arcobacter sp.
CCTTTTAATAATATATAGTACTTATTTTATCTAAATTATGGTTTTGACTTGGTTAGCTGTAGTTTTTAGAGATGCCCATATTTTAAAGATTAATAAACTAAACTTTAAGTTTTATTTTGCTATTATTGCATACTTTTTAGAAAACTTCTTGTTTCTCTAGAATGGAAGTATCGTTTTGATTATACATGTGTATATGTCATGGTGCAAGTTTGCATAACGAGAAGCATGAGCATTGCTTGAATTGCTCAAACCAAGAAATAGAGAATTTAATTAAATCAATTATATAAAATTACTCTGTATATAAATTAAAGGAAAGAAATGCCTACTATTAATCAATTGATTAGAAAAGAGCGAAAAAAGGTGCTTAAAAAATCAAAATCACCTGCTTTGGAAAGTTGTCCACAAAGAAGAGGAGTATGTACAAGAGTATATACAACAACTCCTAAAAAACCAAACTCAGCTTTAAGAAAAGTTGCAAAAGTTAGATTAACTACTGGTTTTGAAGTTATTTCATATATTGGTGGTGAGGGTCATAACCTTCAAGAGCATTCAATTGTTTTAGTTCGTGGAGGTAGAGTTAAAGATTTACCTGGTGTTAAATATCACATTGTTCGTGGTGCTTTAGATACTGCTGGTGTTGCAAATAGAACTGTTGCAAGATCTAAATACGGTACTAAAAAACCAAAAAATAAGTAGAAGGATAATAAAATGAGAAGAAGAAAAGCTCCCGTTAGAGAAGTAATGGCTGATCCTATCTACAATAGTAAGATCATTACAAAGTTTATTAATACAGTTATGTTAGATGGTAAAAAATCATTAGCACAAAAAATAATGTATGGTGCAATCGCAAATCTTGATACAAGAGGTGAAGAATCTGGTATTGATGTGTTTGAAAAAGCAATTGAAAATGTTAAACCACTTTTAGAAGTAAAATCTAGAAGAGTTGGAGGAGCAACTTATCAAGTTCCTGTTGAAGTTAGACCTGTTAGAAGACAAACTTTAGCTTTAAGATGGATAGTAGATGCTTCAAGAAAAAGAAATGAAAGAACTATGGTTGAAAGACTTGCTAATGAATTATTTGAAGCGGCAAATGAAAGAGGATTTTCATTTAAGAAAAAAGAAGATATGCACAAAATGGCAGAAGCTAATAAAGCATTTGCACATTATAGATGGTAGGAAAATAACATGGCAAGAGTTACACCACTAAAACAAGTAAGAAATATAGGAATTGCAGCACATATAGATGCAGGAAAAACAACAACGACTGAAAGAATTCTATTTTATACAGGAGTTGAGCATAAAATAGGTGAAGTTCACGATGGAGCTGCAACTATGGACTGGATGGAGCAAGAGCAAGAAAGAGGTATTACTATTACATCTGCTGCTACGACTTGTCATTGGAAAAACCCAATGGATGGATCTGATACTATGATTAATATCATTGATACTCCAGGCCACGTTGATTTTACTATTGAAGTTGAACGATCTATGAGGGTTCTTGATGGTGCTGTTGCAGTATTTTGTTCAGTTGGTGGAGTTCAACCACAAAGTGAAACTGTGTGGAGACAAGCTAATAAATATCGAGTTCCTCGAATGATTTTTGTAAATAAGATGGATAGAACTGGTGCTGATTTTTTTAATGTTGAGACACAAGTATCTTCTAAATTAAAAGCAAATCCTATTCCTATTCAAATTCCAATTGGAGCAGAAGAAAACTTCACAGGTGTTGTTGATTTAGTTGAGATGAAAGCTATTGTTTGGGATCAAGATGCTGCAATGGGTTCTAATTATCATATTGAAGAAATTCCTGAAAATTTAATTGATACAGCTAATGAATACAGAGAAAAAATGATTGAAGCAGCAGCTGAAGCTGACGAAGAGTTAATGGAAAAATATCTTGAGGGTGAAGAATTAACAAATAATGAAATCATATCGGGTATCAAAAAAGCTTGTTTAGCAATGGAAATCACTCCTATGACTTGTGGAACTGCTTTTAAAAATAAAGGTGTTCAAACTTTACTTGATTGTGTTTGTAGATACCTACCCTCTCCTGTTGAAGTTGAAGATATTAAAGGTGAAACACAAGATGGTGAATCTGTTGTTGTTGCATCTTCGGATGAAGGTGAAGTTGCAGGACTTGCATTTAAAATCATGACTGATCCTTTTGTTGGACAATTAACATTTACAAGAATTTATAGAGGTGTTTTAAAATCTGGTACTTATGTTTTAAATTCAACTAAAATGAAAAAAGAAAGAATTGGAAGACTTCTTAAAATGCATGCCATTAAAAGAGAAGAAGTAAGTGAGTTATATGCTGGTGAAATTGGTGCAGTTGTTGGATTAAAATCAACAATTACAGGTGATACACTAGCAAGTGAAAAAGATCCAGTTGTTTTAGAAAGAATGGATTTCCCAGAACCTGTTATTTCTGTAGCAGTTGAACCTAAAACAAAAGCAGATCAAGAAAAAATGGGTATTGCTTTAGGTAAACTAGCTCAAGAAGATCCTTCTTTTAGAGTGGCAACTGATGAGGAATCTGGTCAAACTATTATTTCAGGAATGGGTGAGTTACATTTAGAAATTCTTGTAGATAGAATGAAAAGAGAATTTAAAGTTGAAGCAGAAGTGGGAGCTCCTCAAGTTGCATATAGAGAAACTATTAAAAATGCAACTAAAGTTGAGTATAAATATGCTAAACAATCTGGTGGTAAAGGTCAATATGGTCATGTATACTTAGATATTAAACCGCTACCTGCTGATGGTGAAGACAATTATAAATTTATTAATTCTATTAAAGGTGGTTCTGTTCCTAAAGAATATATTCCTGCTGTTGATAAAGGTTGTCAAGAAGCAATGGCTGGTGGAATACTAGCTGGTTATCCATTAGTTAATATTGAAGTAACTTTATATGATGGTTCTTATCATGATGTAGATTCATCTGAAATGGCATTTAAATTAGCTGCTTCTATGGGATTTAAGAAAGGTTGTAGAAGTGATGGTGCAAAAGCCGTTATCTTAGAACCTATGATGAAAGTTGAAATTGAAACTCCTGAAGATTATATGGGAGATGTTATTGGTGATGTTAACAAAAGAAGAGGACAAGTTCAATCTATGGATGATAGAGCTGGTATAAAATTAGTTGTTGCTATGATTCCATTAGCTGAGATGTTTGGTTATTCTACTGACTTACGTTCAATGTCTCAAGGACGAGCTACGTATTCTATGTTATTTGATAATTATGCAGAAGTTCCTAAAAATGTTTCAGAAGAAATCATAAAAAAACGAAACGGTTAAAATATATATAATAAAATAAACGGTACACTTGTATCGTTTATTTATATTTTGCCCTAATATAAAATAAATGATACAAAGATATCCAAACCTTTATACAATTTAATGATAAAGTTGTCCACATTAGATGATGGGAATATTAATTGAAAATAGAAACTAAAACAGCTAAATTTACAGACCCTTTATATTTAGAAAGTGGAAGAATATTACAACCTTACGAACTTATTTATGAAACTTATGGTACATTAAACAAAGATAAATCAAATGTTATTGTAATTTGTCATGCCTTGTCAGGCTCACATCATGCAGCAGGACGATATGCAAATGAAGCTAAAGCTGGTTGGTGGGATAGTTTTATAGGTGAAAATAAAGTAATAAATACGAACAAATACTTTGTTATTTGTTCAAATAATTTAGGTTCATCTTTTGGTTCTACTTCACCTATGAGTAAAATGTATCCTTTGGAAGAACTATATAGGCTTAAATTTCCAGTATTAACTATAAGTGATATCGTTAAAGCACAAAAAAACCTTTTAAACTCACTTGGTATTTATCATCTACGAGCTATTATTGGGGGTTCTATGGGTGGTATGCAAGCCTTGTGTTATTCTATTGAATATCCAGATTTTTCTGATATTATTATACCTTTAGCAACAACAGCATATACAAGACCTTGGGCAATTTCTTCAAATATAATTGCCATGCAAGCTATTAAAAATGATCCAAATTTTAAAAATGGAAATTATACAAAAGATGATTTAATTGCACAAGGACTTACAGGTTTAGCACTTGGTAGAATGGCTGGTTTAATTGCTTATTTAGGTCCAAATTCTATAAATAAAAAGTTTGGACGAACTTATTGTCATACTGATGGTTTATATGAATTATTTGGTAGATTTGAAGTTGAAAGATATTTAGAATACAATGCTTATAGTTTTCCTAAATTTTTTGACCCTTTATCTTATTTATATATTTGTAAAACTATGAATATTTTTAATGCAGCAAGAGGAAGTGATAAATTAGAAGATGCACTTTTAAAAATAAAATCTAAATTATATTTAATATCATTTTCAGATGACACATTATTTTTTCCAGAAGAAATGGAAGAAATATATAATATAATGAAAAGTATGAAAAAAAATAATGTAAATTATAAAATGATACAATCAGAACATGGACATGATTCTTTTTTAGTTGAAATACATAAATGTAAAGATTATATACAAAAAATATTAGAGGATAAAATATGAAAGAAAAAGAATTGCTATTTGAAGAAAAGATAGAAAAAGCAAAAGAACTTTTAAATAAATTATCTAAAAGAGATATTGCCTTAAGTGACTCATTAGATTTCTATAAAAATGGTATGAAAGAGTTAGAAGATGCTCAAAAATTACTAGATGAAGCAAAATTAGTTTTTAAACAAGAAGATAAAAAATAAATATATTAGGATATAACTATGAATGAAAGACATGAATTTTTTAATAGACAAATCAAACTTTGGGGTGAAGAAACTCAAGATTCATTGCAAGATAAAAAAATAGCTATCATAGGTTCTGGTGGGCTTGGTTGTTGTTTAGCTATTGCTTTAGGGGCTAGTGGTATTGGTGAATTTGCTTTTGTTGATTTTGATGAAGTTAGTATTCATAATATTCATAGACAAATTGCTTTTAAAATTGAAGATGATAAAAAACCAAAAGCTGAAATTTTAAAAGAACTTATTGAAAAAAGATGTTCATATACAAAAGTTACAGCTTATGTTGAAAGTTTTGATGAATTTTCAAAAAGAGATTTAGATTTTGATTTAATTATAGATGCAAGTGATAATTTACCAACAAGAGCTAGTATAAATGAGTATTGTATGAAAAAAAATCAAGCTTGGATTTATGGTTCAGTTGAAGAATTTCATGGACAGGTGTGTTTTTTTGAAAAAGCTTCATATGAAGAAATATTTCACATAAATGATAGAAAACCAAATGGAATAGCTTGCCCTATTGTTATGCACATAGCTTCGCTTCAAGCTAATTTAGCACTTAGATATTTGGCAAATTTAAGTGTTAAAAAAGATATTTTATATTATTTATCTTTTAACGAAGACGGTGTATTAGATACTAAAAAATTTAGCTTACCTATTACTTAATATTATAAGGAGAATATATACTTGGAACTTTTAGAATACTTTAACAAAAAAAATCTTGTCAATAATATGTCAAGATATGAGGCAAACTATCAAATATCTTTGGGTAAAATTATAAAAGAAACAAAAGTATCGAATGATATTTCTTATGAGATTGAATTTTCCTTGGCATTAGGTTCCTTGTATGATTTGTTTGAAGATATTAAATCTTTGGATAATGTCGACTTAATTAATATACTAGATCAACAAAGCTCACTAGATGCTCTTCAGTATTTTGTAAATAAAAATTATGAACTTGTAAAAAATGGTAGTATAAAATTAGAACATATTATAAATGATATAAATGAAGAAAGATTTTTTAATGATTCTATGAAAAGTATTTATGAATTAAATATTTCTGATATTAATAATAAATATAAAGCTTTATTTACAGATAGTTTTTTGCAACAAATACAAGAAGAGGTTCAAAAATTATAGTTTTTATAAAATAATAAACATTTCTAAAAATACTAATATCTAACAAATTATTATTAAAAGAATGTCTACAGCATACAAACTAATAATAAACTAATAATAAATTGATAATAAAAAGTCATTATTAAATATAGATAAATCAAATTAAATATATAGGTACTGTTCAAAGATCTGTGTCAAGCTGGTAAAATAGAAGATACCAAAGGACACAGAGATGAAAATAGAAATAGATGCAGAACAATTTGCTAAAGAT
>JADGEG010000276.1 GCA_016744485.1 Arcobacter sp.
GCTTTATATACAGCAAAATTAAATTATGTGAATTTTTTATATTATGACTCAACATTTTTAGAAAAATCTTTTGTTAAAGAAAAATTAATTAAAATTATACAAGATAATATAAAAAATAAACTAGTAGAACCATATCTACAAGCAATATATGATAATAAATTAAATAAAGTTTATAAATATGAAGCTTTGATGAGAATATTTAATAATGATAAAATAATACTTCCTGAAGTATTTATAAATAAAGCTAGAAAATTTAGATTATTTAATCAATTAATGGAAATTATGATTATAAAAGTTTTAAACTATATTAAAAAACATAAAATACATATAAGTATTAATCTTGATTATGATGATATACAAAATCCTATACTTAAGTCTTTAATAGTTGACAATATTTCAAATACTAATATTGGAAAATATTTAACCATTGAAATTTTAGAAAGTAAAAGAATAAGTAATTTTGATATAGTTAATGATTTTATAAATACACTTAAACAATATAATGTTAGTTTTGCTATTGATGACTTTGGCAGTGGATTTTCTAATTATGAACATATCTTAAAAATAAACACTAATTATATTAAAATTGATAGTTCATTAATACAAAAAATTGATCAAGACATATATTATAATTTAATTAAAAATATAGTACTATTTGCGAATGAACAAAATATAAAAATCATTGCTGAATATGTAAATAATATAAGCATCCAAAGATATGTATTATCTTTGGGTATACAATATTCCCAAGGCTACTATTTTAGTAAACCACAATCTGCCAAATTCTTTTTAAAAAAAGGTAAAAAGTGAAAAATAAATTAAAACTAATTACAGATGAGACTTTTGCTTCACTTCTAAAAAATGATATTGTTTTACCATCTAATTATATGGAAGTTTTTGATAAACAATCTCAAAGCATGAATTTAAAATTAAATGATAAAAAATTTACTAAAGAAATTAGTGATTTTATGTTGAGTGAATTTAATGATATAAACAAATATGTAAATAATTATATAAATCATATTAAAAAACTTGAAAACACAACCTTACTTGCAAAAGAAGCAATAATTAATAAAGATTTAAACTTAATTTCTGAACTTTCTGAGGCAATAGATAATATATATGTAGATGTAAAAAACTTATCAGATGAAATGTTTAAGGATGAAATAAGCAAACAATATAATAAAAAATGGCTTTATTATAAATATTTAAATAAAGATACATCTTTTCAAAATAATGTTTCTTTTGTTTTAATAAAAGCCATAAAGTATTGTTTTATAAATAAAAAGTATGGTGAATTAATATCTAATAATTCAATTATATATATTTTATCTATCATAGAGAAAAAGCTTAAAAGTGAAAATATAGAATATAAAATTATAAGATATTCTGAAGATAATTTTCTTATTTTTTTAGAAGAATCTGATTTAAAAAGTATTAATAGTTTATTTAATAATATAAAAATCTTACTAAGTGATACTATTTTAAAAAATAAAACAGGAATAGCAATTAACCCCTTAATTGACTATGTAGTGAATAGATATAGTAAAAATTATATTTTTCATAATGCATTTGAAGCTGTCTC
>JADGEG010000277.1 GCA_016744485.1 Arcobacter sp.
GATTTATTAATATACCAAGTGATTTATTAGAAGATGAGAAAATGTATAATAATTATTTAAATCTTTGTGAAATACTTTTTTCATCTGCTTTATTTTGTGAAAAAGAAAATAAACTTTTTATTTTTTTCTTAGATTTTTTTTCACTTTATTTAAATGAAGAACTTTTACCTTGCAAAAAAAATAAAAACTTTGAAGAAATTCTTCTTTTTTTAAATGCAAATTATAAGGAAAATATTTCTTTACAAGATTTAAGTGATAAATTTAATTTAAATATTTTTTATATTATAAAACTTTTTAAAACACAGATGAATTTAACACCACATTCATATTTATTAAATCTTAGAATTAATAAAGCTAAGCAGTACTTAAAAGAAGGCTATTCTATTATTAATACTGCACAAGAGTGTGGTTTTTTTGATCAAAGTCATTTTCATAGAAATTTTATTAAAATCACAACGACTACACCAAAAGAATATAAACTCAATTTTGTACAATAAATAAATTTCTAAAGCTTATATACTAGATATTTATATTAGGAGTTTATATGAGTTTTACTACAATTATACTAATGTTATCTTTTTCTTTAGTGATGTCAATTACTCCAGGACCTGTTAATTTGATGATTATAAGTTCAGGAATAAACAATGGTTTTTATAAAACTTTTAGTTTTATTTCAGGTGCAACTATTGGCTTTACTACTTTATTAATTCTTATTTCTTTTGGTTTTAATACAATATTAAAATCATATCCTATTTATTTGTCTATTATAGAAATATTAGGCTTTTGTTATATTATGTATTTAAGTTATCAAATTGTAAAGTCAAATAACAATATAAAGCTTCAAAAAAAAACTTTTAAAACTTTATACTTTTATGAAGGTTTTTTATTACAATTTTTAAATCCAAAAGCATGTTTAGCTTCAATTTCTGGTGTATTAATGTTTTCTAGCTCATTAGAATCATTGGTCATTTTTATTATCATTTATTTTATTGTTTGTTATTTAAGTCTATCTTTTTGGGGTATTTTAGGACAAAAAGCTACACAATACCTAAATACAAATAAGAAATTGAAATATTTTAATTTTTTAATGGCAGGATTATTGTTTTTAATATCTTTATATTTATTTATTACTTTTATATCATAAAATTAAAGTTACTTATAATACTAAACAATAAATAAAAAACTTAAAGTATTTAATGGAATAGACAAAATAAAATTTGTTAAAAGGATATTTATGGCATTTATTACAGGACAAGTAGTACGTGATAAAAACTTTTGGAATAGAAAATTTGAGTTAGAAGATATATGGGAAGCGATATTAAATGGTGAACATACTTTGTTAGTTGCTCCTAGACGTATTGGAAAGACTTCTATAATGTACAAAGTCTTAGATGAACCAAAAGGTGATTATGTGGCATTGTATATAGATAGTGAAGAAGATAATTTTGAACATGAGTTTTGGACTAGAATATTTAATGCTTTAAAACAAGAAGAATTTACAAATAAATTTAAATCAAATATTATAAAATATAAATCTATGATTAAAGTTATAAATGTTAAAAAAGTTTCATTTAATAGTATAGAA
>JADGEG010000123.1 GCA_016744485.1 Arcobacter sp.
TGGTTTAATTGTGCAGCACATATGCTTTGGATTGGTGATAGAACAAGAGATTTAAGTGATGCACATATAGAATACTTTAGAGGTATTAAAAATCCAATTGGCTGTAAAGTAGGACCTTCTATGAAAGAAGATGAATTACTTAGACTAATAGATGCCTTAAATCCTAATAATGAAGCAGGAAGACTTAATTTAATAGTAAGAATGGGAAATGAAAAAATTGCAGATTTATTTCCTAAATTACTTAAAAGAGTAAGCCAAGAAGGTAAAAATATATTATGGTCATGTGATCCAATGCACGGAAATACTATAAAAGCAAGTAATTCTTATAAAACAAGAGATTTTGATTCTATTTTAGGAGAAGTTAAACAATTCTTTCAAATTCATAAAGCACAAGGAACATATGCAGGTGGAATTCATTTAGAAATGACAGGTCAAAATGTCACTGAATGTACAGGTTCAACGTCATCAGCTATTACACAAGAGGCTTTAGCAAATAGATATCATACTCAATGTGATCCTCGTTTAAATGCAGATCAAGCATTAGAACTATCTTTTATGATAGCCCAAACATTAAAAGATGCTAGAAAAGACTTAATACTTTAATCCACTTTATAGACGACTATAAAAAAGTTTTTTTATAGTCGCCTTCATTAAATCCTAATAAAATTTTACCATTGAAAGAAACAAGTGGTCTTTTAAAAAGCATTGGTTCTTCATATAAATATTGTATTTTTTGTTCAATATTTAAATTTAATTCTTTTAAATTCAAAGCTCTATACTTTGCTCCTTTTGAATTTAATAATAAATCAATATCTGTTTGTTTTGTCCAGTCTTGTATTAGTGCTAAAGTTGGAGATTCTTTTTTAAAATCTATAAAATCAACTTCTAAATTGTTTTCCTTAAAAAAACTTAAGGCTTTTCTCACACTAGTTCAAGTTTTAATTCCATAAACTTGTAACATAATAAATCCTATTCTATAATTTTAGGTACAATAAAATAACCATTTTCTTGCTTTGGTGCATGTTTTAATATATGTTGGGATATTTCTAAATCTTGTCTTGCTATATCTTCTCTTAAAGCAGTTCCACCTTTAACTGTAGTAAATGTTGCTTCAATATTAGATACATCAATATCATCTAAGTTTTTAGCAAAATCAATAATTTCAGCAAGTTCATTTTTTAAACCGTCTTTTCTTTCTTCTTCTATGTGCAAACTTGAAAGTTTTGCTAATTTGTCAATTAATTTATCATCAACAGTCATATTTATCCTTCATATATTTAACTTGGCTTATTATATATAAATTAAACTTACTATTCCATCTAATTAAGTATTCTTGTTATTTTATGAGTTTATACTCTAGCTAGTGTATTTTTTTAACACAACCTTACAAAGTGGATGTTTTAAGTTCTTTTTCTTATCTTGATCTTCCCACTCAACTATAAAATCTATAATCGTACTTTCTATTTTAAATCCTTTTTTAAATTTTTCATCCAAAATATTTTGAAAACTATAAGAAAGTACTCCTATTATTTTTCTATTATAAATTAAACATAGAGTTTTATATTTTTCTATTTTTTCAATGGAAATATTTAATCCAGAATAAATTGAACTATTTTTTCCAAATTTCTCTAAGTCAAAACTTAAAGATATATCGTTCAAAGACATTACATGTATAAAAATCTTATTTTCTACAAGATACTGTTTATCATCGTAAAAATACTTTACAAAATCTTTTTTACTTGGAATATTTTTACCATATCTAAGTATATTCAACTCATTTTTTGCTCTAGTCATACCTACATAAAACAATCTTCTATTTTCATCTTCTTTTGGGTTAGAATCTACTAATAAATATACTTTATCAAACTCCATCCCTTTAGACTTATGTATTGTTGATACTATAATGTTCTTCTTATAGTTCTCAAAATCTTGTAGCTTAATCTCTTCTAAATAACTTATCCACTGAGATATATAATAATTATCACTTTCACTTAAAAACTTATCTATAATTTTAAAAACTAATTTAAGATTTTTAGAGTTTGAATATTTAGTTTCTATTACTTTTAAAGCTTTCTCAAAATAAGATTCTTTATAAGATATTTCATCTTCTAAATAACTATTTAAAACCTTATCAAAATCCACTAATTCAATAATATTTTTTAACTTAAACTTTTCTCTATCTATTAAAAATCTAGCTTCTATTTCATTTTCTTGTAATAATGAATATATATCCATCACTGTTTCATTTGTGTGGGCAAGTATTGCAATATTTGCTTGGGTTTCTTCTTGTTTGATTAAAACAATAAGTGGTGTAAGTAAATTTGGATTTGCAATTGAATGTATATTTACAATACCCTCATCTTGAGTATTTGAGTATAAAGATTGATTTTTATATCGTTTACTAACTGTTCTAATAAATGTATTTGAATACTCTACAATATTTTTTTTACTTCTAAAATTACAAATAAGCTCATATTGTTTATATAAGCTATTATTCTCTTCTTCATCATAAGCAAATTCTTTTTCAAACTTATCAATAAAATTAACATTCGCTCCAATGTGATCCATAATACATTGATCATCATCCCCTACAGCAATTATTTTAATATCTCTATTGTTTGCATTATAAATTGCTTTTACAAGTTCAAAGCTTTTTTCATTTATATCTTGAAACTCATCTAATACTAAAACTGTAGTATGGGGCAATACAACTTCACCCTCTTTTATCTGTCTTGTAGCTTCTCCAATCGCATTTTCTAAAATATCTTTATTCTCTTTAGAAATAACACGTGCTATAAGCTTTAAAGCATACGAATGGAAAGTTTGTATCTCAACATCATAAGAGAGTGCTCCTATTAAGCTATTAAGCCTACTTTTGAATTCCATTTTTGCAGTTTTTGAAAAGGTCAACATCATAAATTGTTCAGGTTTAATATCTTCTGTTAATATTAAAGAAGCTATCTTATGAACTAAAACTTTTGTCTTACCACTTCCTGGACCTGCTAGAATCATCATAGCTTTTGTTTTAGTATCTTGAATAATCTCTTTTTGCTCATCTGACATTTTTTCAAAGATTTTATTGTATCTCTTTTGAGTAATAGGCTTTGAAATTTTGTCTTTTAATAGTTTATATTTACTTTTAAACTTATCGTATGAAAGAGTAAAGTAATCCTTTAGAAAAAGTATTGCTTTATAGTCATCATCTTTAAGTCTTTTAGCGTACTCTCCCATAATATGAATAGACTCTATTTTTGTCTGATAATGCTTATCTAATCTATTTTTATACTCATTGTTTGTATATTTTCTTTTTGTCTTTATCTTATCTTCTTTATAGATGCTCATTGGACTATAGTTAATAAAACGACCTGTCAATAACTCTAATAAATTTAAATGATGTAAATACAATAATGTTTTATCTATTTCTTCTAAAGTAAACTTCTTTTCCAAATATTTATGCAAGTTTTTTAAAGAAAATACTACTTCTTCTTTTTTTCTAGTTTTTAAATCGTTTGTAAATAGATATATAAGCTTTTGAGAAATTAAATGTTTTTTATTTATTTTTTTCTTTACTATATCTAAGTTCTCAAACTTGAAGTACCATAAATCGTGTTCCCTATTTCTTCTATTAAAAATAAATATTGACTTACTCCGCCAATTTTTTATAATAGATTTGATTAATTCTGTTTCATTTTTATTTATCAATCTATTTGAATGAAGATGTTCATTTAAGTCACGTATTTTAACTTTTGTACTATTTAAAGATAATAGATATTGTAATAATGATAATTCTATATCTTTTATTTTATTAAATCTATTACTACTTAATATATCTATCTCTAAACTTAAATCTTTACTATCTCCTAAAATTTCCATTTGCTTTAACTGTTGAATAGCTAATGAAATTTCATGTTTAGGATAGCCTATTATATGCCCTACTTCATCAATTTGAATTGACTTAGGTTTCCCTCCACTTATTATTGTTTGAAGAACTAAAATTAATCTTTGTTTTTCTTCCTCTGTAAACTCTGATTTATCAAGTTCCTCATGAAGTTTTTCCATACTTTTTGAAGCAATAGAATCAGCAAAAAAACTAGTTTTATTTCTTTTTCTATTAATATACCCTTCTCTCTCAAGTTCAAGTAGTGCTGTTTTAACCTTGGTACTATAATCAGTTGAATTATCTTCTACATCCCATCCTGCTTCTTTTGCTATTTCAAAAGCAGTTTTATTAAATATATCACCTTTTGACCTTTTAATTACTAAGAAAATTGAATTAATCTCACTTGCAGTTAGCTTTGATCTACTTAGAGATATAAAGTGTTTATCTAAATCATTTTCATCAAATAGAATTGGGCAAAATGCCTCTAAGTTCTCATCTCTTGCCCCTCTTCCAGCTTCTTGTGCATAATTTTCTAAGCAATCAGAGACTTCATAGTGAATTACATTTGTAATATTTGACTTATCTACTCCCATTCCAAATGCTGTAGTAGCAACAATTACATCAATATTATTTTCAATATAATCTTTTAATATCTTCATTTTTTCTTGGGAATCAATTTTTGAGTGAAATGATTTTGAAATTTTATCCGTATCCATTGCTATCTTTCTTGCCACATCATCACAATCTTTTGTAGAAGTAGGAATATAAACTAAAGTTGCACCGTTATGTTCATTTATAATCTTTAAAAGTTCTGAGTATTTATCTTTACGACTGGAAGGAATAGATTTATACTTTAGATTTTTTCTCTCTGGCACTGCTAAATATTTATCAAGTTTTATATCTAGTTCATCTGAAAAATAGTTCTCAATATCTTCTATAACACTTGGTTTTGCAGTTGCAGTAAAACAGGATATTGGGATATAATCTTGAAAATTTTTTTTATAAAGTAGCTCTTTTACATACTCACAAATATAATAATAGTCTTGTCTAAAATCATTCCCCCAAGTTGAAAGACAATGAGCTTCATCTATAACAAACCTTTCTATTAATCTATTTTTTAAAATAGTAAATATTGTATTAGAACGTAAAGACTCAGGAGCAATATATAAAATATCAGCTTCACCATTTACAACTTGTTTTACTGCCTCAGCTCTTTCAAGGGGACTCATAAAACCACTAATTGCAACTGCTTTAAAATTAGCTACTTTTAAATTAAAGCTTTTAATATGGTCTTCTATTAATGCTTGTAAAGGTGAAATTACAACGGTTAAAGCTTTATAAGATTTTGCTTTTAAGATAGCTGGTAACCAAAAAGTAAATGTTTTACCACCACCAGTTGGCAAAATAGTTAAAAATGATTCATCTTTTAATGAAGCTTCAACTATTTCTCTTTGTGAGATAGATTGATCATCTAGTATTCCTGCATTAAGTCTAGGGAAAGACTTAAATGTATCAAAGTCAAAAACCTCTTTTGCAAAATCACTTAAATCATCATTTGCTTTATCTAAATCAAAACACAGCTTTTTTTGTATTTTTACTATTTCGGGATAAGTAAATAAAACCTTTGGTGGATGTGATTTTATCTCTATATAGGGAGTTAATAAAGCTAAAATATAAGCTAATTCAGTTTTATGATTTATTAAAACATCATTTTTTAAATAATCAAAATTAACTATTGATTTATTATGTAAACTTGTTATTTGTTTATATAATGATTCAAATACCAATTCAGTTAGCTCAATATCAGTACCAACATATTTAAAAAATGCACTAAAATATATATCATCTTTCAAAAGAGTATAAAAAATATCTTTTGTGTCTTGTAATAAGGATTTAAATTTCTCTTCTAGTTTATCTAGAAGTGATAATGTTATTTTAGAGTCTTCAATAGGATTATTTACAAAGTCATCTTCACTTTTATAATTCTTAGGTAAACTATGAATAGTTTTTTCGTTAAAGAGTAATAAAGAGAGAGGAAGTGTATCTATAATATAATGCTCTTTAATATCTTGGTATAAGCTTGTAGTTTTAATAATCTCTAAATCAAAATTTATAAAATTATGACCTGCGATATATTTAGAATCAAAGGAGTTAATAAATGTACGACTCTCTTCTATAGAAGTTGTTTTTAGCTTATTTTCTTTATATATTAATCCTAATTCATTTATCTTTTTTGTTTTTTT
>JADGEG010000124.1 GCA_016744485.1 Arcobacter sp.
TATATATGTAATATATTTTAATAATAAGGTTCTTAAAATGGAAGAAATAGTACAAAGAGAAAAAACATTAACAATGACTATGCTAATGACACCAGATAAAGCAAATTTTTCAGGTGACAATGTACATGGTGGTGAAATTCTAAAAATGTTAGATCATGTTGCTTATGCCTGTGCTGCAAGATTTACAGGTATGTATGCTGTTACTTTATCTGTTGATATGGTTTTATTTACAAATCCTATTAAAATAGGTTCTTTAGTGACATTTTTTGCAAGTGTGAATTATACAGGAAGAACATCTATGGAAATAGGTATTAAAGTTATTTCAGAAGATGTAAAAGATAGAACAACAAAACATACAAATGTTTGTTATTTTACTATGATATGTATGAACAAAGAAGGAAAACCAACACCTGTACCGAAGTTAGAAATAAAAACAGAAGATGATAAAAGAAGATATAATGATGCAATTAGAAGAAAAGAAGCTAGAACACAATCTTTATCAATCAATCATTTGAAATAAAAATAAATAAAAACTAAATACAATTAATAATATATTTAATAAATAAAAAGCATATTTATTGAAAACTGAATATAAAGATATAAAAATATAAGTTAAAAAAAACCACAAGGGTGTAAAAATAGAAAAACTATTTATATTATAAGTTAAAAATTTTATGATATAAGTATCTAAAAAATTAGCATAGCCAATTAGATGAAGTAGTAATTCAAAAGGGTAAAATAAAACAAATCCTAAAGTAATAATAGGTGAGTATAGCTGCTCATAACTAGTATTTGGAAAGAAAAAATGCACTATTGGATTAAAAACTAAAAATATCCATACATTAAAAAACAAAAAAGAATTTATTTTTGATAGGTTTTTAAAATATTGGATATATAAAAAAATATAAAACACTGCACTAATTGAAAACCATAAAGAAATAGAAAAAATTAATTTAGGAAAAAAAGCTAACAATATTACTAAGGTTAAAGCCAATGTTTGAAAGGACAACACTTTTATATTATTTCGTAAAAAAAATGTAGCAATTAAAAGCATTAGAAATGCTCTTAAAAGTGATGGTACAAAAGAAACTAAAATTAAATAAAAAAACATAAGCACTATACTAATAACAATTATATCAAATTTGATATTTCTATAGGGTATAAATTTTTTATGTATATAAGAATAAGGTATATATATAATCCAATATAAGATAAAAGCAATAACGGCTAAATGAAAACCAGAAATAGCTATTAGATGTGATATCCCATAATTAGAAACAATAGTTCTTAAATCTTTTGATATAGGTATTGCTAAAAAAAGTGCATTAAATAGTTCTTTTGTATATTTTGTTTTATGTGAATTGTTGATTTGTTTATATAAATTTTGTTTAAAGTTTGAATTTGTATTTAAAGCATCATAATAAATAGTTTTAGTATAAAAACCTTGTAAAAAATCTAGAAAAGTAATGTTTGAAGTAAGAAAAGCAATATTAATGAAATCAAGTTTTTCTAAGTTTTTATTTTTAAGAATAGATGTGTAGAAAGTAAAAGTATTATTTGATAGTTTTAAAACATAAAAATCTTTTTTATCATATATATTATGAATTTGAAATTTATTAACATATAGTTCTTCCTCTTTTAAATCTAAATATTTTGAATACTCATAAAAAACATTAAACAAGAATATAAAAAAAAATATCAAGCAAAAAATAAACAACTCTTTTTTTGTTGATATTAATTTTATACCATTCATTAGATATTAATTTTTAGGTTATTTTTTGCCAAATACTCATTTGAGATATGCTGTGTTGGTACTTTCTACTTGTTTCTTTTATTACAAATTGTATATCAATTGTATCAAGTAATTCAAAATCTTTTAAAGTATTTTTTAAAGTATCTAAAGTATGTATTTCTTTATTGTCTTTTAAATATCCACCAAGCCAGTTTTCTTTTGGAGTATATTCTTCAAGCCATGTATAAGGACTTAATAAAACCAATAAACCATTTGTATTTATGCGATGGACAATATCATCTAAAAATTTTTGTGGATAATATAATCTATCTATTAGATTTGAGCAAAAAATTAAATCATAAGAAGTATAAATATCTTTTAAATTACAAGCATCTCCTTGCATAAAAGTTACTTTATGTTTTATATCATCTAAGTTAAAATCTTGTAAAGATACTGTTTTTTGTTCGTATAAATCACCTTGAGTGGGTATTTTAAATGTAAGTGATTTATATTTTTTTAATTTTATACCTACATTTATAAAATTAGCAGAAAAATCTACTCCTAAAACTTCATCAAAAACATTTGCTAATTCAAAAGTACTTCGTCCAACAGAGCAACCTAAATCAAGGGCTTTTTTGGTTTGTATATTTTTTAAATATGGTTTTAAAATATCAACTGAGTTTTTTGGAAAGTTTTTTATTGAAAATTGTTCTTTCCCATAATGAAACTCACAATACTGAGAAATTATTTCATTTGTTTCATAAACATTGCTATTTAATTTTGTTCGATATTCATTGTCTGAGTTAACATATCTAAATCCTGCATGTTGATAAAAATGCCTTCTAAAAGCGTATCTAGCACTTCTTAATGTTTCATTTCCTAAAGAAATAAATGATGCACCTTTCATTAAAGAATGTTTATCATCAAATGTAGGACTTGTGAAGTCATCGTAAGCTTTATGTGCTAAAAAGTCATCATAAGGATACATAGGTGTTATGCTCCATTGCCATACATTTCCAATGACATCATAAAAATCTTTCATTTTATATTTATTTACAGGACTTTGATTAAAGTATCTAAGTCCTATATTTGCGTCACATTTTTGAGCATTTACGAAGTCATTTAATCTATAATATTCATCTTCACTTGGAAGTCGTACTTCTAAACCTAATTGTTCACTTTTATATTTACAAAATGCTTGAGCTTCATAAAAATTTACATCAACTGGATAATTTAAAGCTAAAGGTATTTTTCTGTTAATTTCTCTTAAATAATATTTTCCATCTTCAAGGCTCCAAAAAACTGGCATTTTAGCTTGTGTGAAATCTAACCATTTAAGACCTTCTTTTGAAAAATAATGAAGTTTTAAGTAACCACCGTGCTTTATAAAATCTAAAAACTCACCATTTGATACTAAATATTTACTTGCTTTAAAGTCTTTAATGTAAGACTTATGAAATGAAAATTCATTATCCCAAGAATAATATATAGGATTATTCCTATCTTTTTCTAGTATGACATTAGCACCTTGTACTTTAAGTAACTCATTTTTAGGGTAGCTATTACTAGCTTCATTATTATAATTAAATATTTCTTTATTGTTTAAAAATTTTAAATCAAGTTCTCTTAATAATACAGACGATGTTTCTATATGTATATTTTCATGCTCAATTCCCATTAATATAATCCACATAGGACTTTCCCAATTAATTGGCATAGAAAATTGTATATTAGATATTAAGTCTAAAACTATTTGTTTAACTGTATTTCTATAAGCTTTAATTTCTTCAAACAAAGGCCAAGCATAATTTTTTTTATTTAAGTCATCCCAAGTCATTTCATCAACACCAATAGCAAAAATTGATTCATAGTGTTCGTTGACTCTTTTATTGATGATATTTGCATTGTATAACTTATTAATAAAAAATGTAGCTGTGTGTCCATAATAAAAAATTAATGGGTGTCTAAACTTATTTGCTTGTTCATAAATAAATTTTTTATCTTCTAATAAATCAAAAAGTTTTTCATCTAAAGTATATGTTTGTAAAAAATATTCTTTAATTTCATTTCTTTTATCTTCGATTGTACCTAATTCTAAATTTACTTGTTTTATAATATGATCCATTTTTAGCCTTAAGATTAGTCTATATCGTAACCAAGATCTTTAAGACCTTGTTTGTTTTTTGTCCAAGCCTTTTTGATAGATACGAATAGTTCAAGATAACATTTTTTACCACTTAGGTTTTCTATTTTAAGTCTTGCATCTTTTCCTATTCGTTTTATTGCAGTAGCTTTTTTTCCTATAATCATGCCTTTTTGAGTGCTTTTTTGTACAATTATTGTGGCTTTTATAACATCTATATCTTCTTTTTCTTCAACTTTATTAATTAATACATCAGTTTCATACGGAATTTCATCTGAAATGTTCTCAAAAATAGATTCTCTAATTAATTCTTTAAAAATACTTCTTAAATGTTCTGTAGTTAAAATTTCAGGATCAAACAAATGAGGATGAACAGGTAAATATTTTACAAGTACGTCTAATATATCACTTTGTTTTGTTTGTTTTGTAATAGATACTGGTATAATTGCTTCATATTTTGTATTATATTGTTCATATTCTTTCATTTTTTCTAAAACTTTATCATTGTTTACATTATCAATCTTAGTTAATAATAAAATATGCTTTGTATTTTTCTTGTTTTTGATTAAAAAATCTTCATAATAAATAATTCTATCTGTAACAGGAGCTAAAAAAAGAATTAAATCACAATCACCCATAGCTCTTAATGCTTCTTCTAACATGAATTTGTTTAATAATTTCTCAGTTTCATGTAAACCAGGAGTATCAACAAAAATGATTTGGTCATCACCATTCATAACTATTATATTTAATCTTTTTCTTGTAGCATTTGCTTTGTGTGAAACCATGGCTATTTTTTCACCAACAAACCAATTTAAAAGTGAGCTTTTACCTGCATTGGGTCGTCCAATAACTGAGATATATCCACATTTATTCATTTATTACCTTAATTTTATTGTATTATATCATAAAATATGTTCTAAAAAATCCGCTCTTTTAGTAAATTTTTTAAGACTTTTTGTTAAATACAAGTATTCTATTATTTGATGTTATCAAATTTTTAACTTTTTTAAAATTGTGTCTAATGAAAAAATTATTAGTGCAAGCCAAATCAACATAAAACTCACCAACCTATTAAAACCTAATTCTTCATTATAAACAAAAACTGCTAATAAAAAAGATAAAGTAGGTCCAATATATTGGAAAAAACCAAGTGTAGTAAGTTTCATTCGTATAGCTGCCCCATTAAATAAAAGTAATGGTATTATAGTCATCAAACCACCAAAAGATAACATAAAAGATATATAAGTACTTGTATTAAGAAATACTAAAGAAGAAGTATTGATGAGGTAAAATAAATAAACAAGTGCAAAAGGCATTAATATCATCGTCTCAACAAATAATCCAACAACAGATCCAACAGATACTTTTTTTCTAATCATTCCATATAAAGCAAAAGAAATTGCTAAACTTAAAGAAATAAGAGGAAAAGTTCCTAAAGAATATATTTGATATGCAACTGCTATAAAAGCAATAAATATAGCTATATATTGATTTTTACTCATTCTTTCATTAAAAAATAAAAAACCAAGTAATACATTTATCAAAGGATTAATATAATATCCAAGTGATGTTTCCATAATCTTATCATTTGAAACAGCCCAAATAAAAATTAACCAATTAACAGATACAAAAAATGTTGATAAGCACAAATATTTTAATTGTTTAATATTTTTTAATAATTTTAATAAAACTTTACCTTGCTTACTTATTATAATAATAGGTATAAGAATAATAAATGACCAAAGTACTCTATGAAGTAAAACTTCTAAAGCACTAACAGAAGAAACTTCTTTAAAATATACAGGAGCAATTGCTCCCCAAAAGAAAAAAGCAAAAATGGCAAAAATAAAACCTAATTTTTCTTCTTTCATAGTATTAAATATATTAAAGTGAACATTTTTATTAATTTTGATAAAGATTTATAAGTCTTGTTTGATTTTATTTAATAAAGTTTGACTTGTAAATCCAAATTTTTCAAATAATTCATTTGCTTTACCACTTGCACCAAAAGTATTCATATTATAAACTACATTTGCAAATTTATAGTACTCTAATGCACGCGATGCTTCTATTGCAAATACTTTTGTATCTTTATTAATTATTGTATCAATGTATTTTTTATCTTGTTCTAATAATAAATCAAAACAAGGTACTGAAACAATATTGGCAATTATATTTTCTTTTTCCAACAAGCATCCTATTTCTAAAGCAAGAGTTAATTCAGATCCTGATGCC
>JADGEG010000125.1 GCA_016744485.1 Arcobacter sp.
AAATGAAAATATGAAAAATGAAGAAAAAAAAAAAAACTTATCAGAGAATAATTTAGAAATAGATGATATATTAAATTCAAAAATGTTAAATCAAGCAAAAAAATTATTTGATGTCAAAAAAATAACAATTAAAAGCAAAACATAAACATATTTAATAATAGGTAAGATAAATGGAAAACTTAACAATAGCGACAAGAAGAAGTAAGTTAGCACTATGGCAAAGTAATTTTATAAAAGATGAACTTCACAAACTCTATCCAAAGATGCAAATACAATTAAAAGAATTTGTAACAAAAGGTGATAAAATATTAGATGTACCATTAGCTAAAATAGGAGGTAAGGGTCTTTTTACAAAAGAGCTTGAAATAGCTATGCTTGAAGGTCAAGCACATTTAGCTGTTCATAGTTTAAAAGATGTTCCTACACAGTTTGAAAAGGGTTTAAGACTTTGTGCTGTTACTAAAAGATATGATCCTAGAGATGCACTTTTAAGTAATAAATACTCGTGTATAGAAGAACTTCCTAAAAATGCTATTGTAGGAACTACAAGTTTGAGAAGAAGAATGGCATTAAAATTATTAAAACCAGATATTATATTTAAAGACTTAAGAGGAAATATAAATACAAGAATAGATAAGTTAAATAATAAAGAATATGATGCAATTATTCTAGCATCCACTGGTATTAAAAAACTAAATATGCAAAATGCAGTAAAATACTTTACACCAATATCAACTGATCTTATAATTCCTTCTATGGGACAAGCTACATTAGGAATTGAAACTACCAATAATAAAGAAGTCATTAAATTAATAGAAGTTTTAAATGATAAAAATGCACATATAGAATCAACTATTGAGAGAAGTTTTGTTCATGCTCTTCAAGGTGGGTGTCAAGTTCCTATTGGTGTAAAAGCTACTATTATAAGTGAAAATATAATAAAAGTACAAGCAATAGTAGGCTTACCTGATGCTAGTGAATATATTAAGGAAGAAATTAATATTAGTATTAATAATTATGAAAACATAGGGGAAAATTTAGCTAAAATATTTATAAATAAAGGTGCAATAGAATTATTAAAAAGAGCAGAAAAGCAAGCTTTTAATTAAAATTTAGACTCAAGTATTATTAAAGGAGTCATTATGAATAAAAATGAAGATATGAGTGCAGTTTGTTCACAACTTTTAACACAAGATGATTTACATATTGAAGATGAGCTTTTTGTTAAATTAGAACAAGAAAGTATTATTACTTCCATGTTAGTTGGTTTTGATTTTAAATCTCTTAAAATTTTTTCTTTAAATAGATTATTTTTATCATCAATAACACCAGTATTACATAGTTTTAAATTTGAAATTATTGATGAAGTTACATATCATATAATTAAAGGTAAAAAAACCATTTATATTAGTAAATTTAATCTTAATTTAGATGATATATCAAAAATTAAAAACTCAAAAGAAAATATAGAGTATGTTATTACTCAAGCCCTTCTTGGAAAATCTATTAGACGATCTCATGTATTCGCACTAGTTGTAAATGAAAATTTTTCGATGCGAAAAATATTATTAATAAATGCTATTATAGAATATATAAACCAAGCAGTTTTAAGTATTAATTCTTTATCCATATTGCATACTTTAACTTTATATTCTTCTATTTCTAAGTTATTTTTAGATTATTTTATATGTAAATTTGATCCTAAACAAATTAAAAGAGAAAAAACTTTAAAACAAATAAGTAATAAAATAGAAGAATCTATTAAAAATGTACCATATATATTAGATGATAAAATTTTAAAATTAACATATTCTTTATTCAAAAATTTATTAAGAACAAATTATTTTTTATATCATGAAACTATGTCTTTTAAAATAAATGTAAAAAATTTTGGAAAAAACCTCAAAGGTTTACAAGCAAATTTAGAAAATTTTGTATTTCATAATAATTTTTCAGGTTTACATTTACGAATGTCAAAGATAAGTAGAGGTGGTTTAAGATGGTCAAATAGACACGATGATTATAGAGAAGAGATTAAATCTTTAATGATTACACAAGAAGGAAAAAATTCTATAATTATTCCTGATGGTAGTAAGGGTGGATTTGTTATTAATGAATCTATTAAAGTGAGTAAACAAATATTTGAAAAAATTTATAGTTTATATATTAATGCTATGTTAGATTTGGTTGATAATAGAATTGATGGCAAGATTATAAAAAATGAAAATATTATATCTTATGATGGAGATGATTCTTATTTTGTTGTAGCTGCTGATAAAGGAACAGCAACTATGAGTGATATTGCAAATAATATTGCTATTAAAAGATCGTATTGGCTAGGAGATGCTTTTGCAAGTGGGGGAACAAATGGTTTTGGACATAAAGATTTGGGTATTACTGCAAAAGGTTCTTTAGTTTCAACAAGAAGATTTTTTATAGAAAAAGGAATTGATTTTTATAAAGATGAAATTAGTATTGTAGGTATTGGTTCTATGAATGGAGATGTTTTTGGAAATGGAATGATTGAATCAAATAAATTTAAATTAATTGCAGCTATTTCCCAAAAAGAAATATTTATAGATCCAAAGCCTAATACATCAAATGCATTTGAAGAAAGAAACAGATTGTTTGTAGCTGAAAATTCATCTTGGAGTGAATATAACAAAAAATTAATTTCAAAAGGTGGAGGAGTATTTTATAGATCTGATAAAGAAATAACATTAAGCACAGAAATTAAAAAACTCTTAAAAACAACAAAACAAACATTAAGTGGTGAAGAATTAGCAAAAAAACTATTGTGTTTAAATGTAGATATGTTATTTAGTGGTGGAGTTGGAACTTATGTAAAAGCAAGTGATGAAAATTCTTTAAATATCGGTGATAAACAAAATGAAGCACTAAGAATTAATGCAAATGAATTAAAAGCATTAATAGTTTGTGAAGGTGGAAACTTAGGTTTTACTCAAAAAGCAAGAATAGAGTATGCACTAAAAGGTGGAAAGATTAATTTAGATGGAATTGATAATGCAGCTGGTGTTGATACTTCAGATAGAGAAGTTAATCTTAAAATATTATTACATTCTATTAAAAATAAAGGACTTATAAGTAAAGAAGAAGTTAGTAAAACTTTACATAGTTTAACAGATCAAATTGTAAAATTAGTTTTAAAAAGTAATTATGAACAAGTTTTTTCTATATCTATTGATGAAAGATTTTCAAGGAAATATTTAAGTGATTTTTTTCGTGCTATTAATGTTCTTGAAAAAAATATCGTATCTTTTAATAGAGAATTATTTTTTATTCCAAAAGAAGAAAATTTTCATAAAATCATAGATATTCATGGTTCTATTGTGCGACCAGTATTAAGTTCATTATTATCATATGCTAAGATATTTGTTAAAAATATTTTATTAGAATCAACACTAATAGATGAAACATTTTTACTAAAATTTTTATATAATTATTTTCCTAAATCTTTTGTTAGTGTGTATGAAAATGAGATTAAAAAACATCCCTTAAAAAAAGAAATCATTGCTACAAAGGTGGCTGATTTTATCATTAATTCACAAGGTGCTACTTTTGTAAGTGATTATGAACGATTTGGACATAATAAGTTTTTAATGAAAATTAAAGCTTATCTAATAGTTAATGAACTTTTTGATGCCAAAAGAATTAGAGAATTAATTTATAAAAATGATTATATTATGAATGTTGAAGAACAATATAGTTTAATTAATAAATTAGAATATACACTTTATGCAAGTGCTAGATGGATGGTTAAATATTTAAAAAAGAATCAATTAGAACCGTCACATATTCTTGAACATAAAGATGAACTTTTTACTTTATTAAAAGAAATACATACAAGTGAAATAAAAATATTAATTAAAAATGATGATAAATTTAATTTGTTTTTTTCAGTTATTGATTACCTAAGATTTACAATTGCGGCTATTAATATTAAAGAAAATAGTAACTATACTTTTAAAGATGTCATAGTTATATTTTATTCTTTAATTCATGAATTTCGTATTTTAGAAATCATATATGCTTTACGAAAAACTAAATTAGTAAGTAAAAGTGATTTTACATTAAGAAATCAAATTTTACAATTTATTGAGTTTATTGTTGTTGACTATACTCAAAAGATATTGAATTTTCAAAGAGTAAAAGAAAAAGCACAAGATGCTTTTATAAATTATATGAATAATAATGATTTTGCTTTTAATAAGGTTAGAAAAACTTTAGATGATTTTATTGCAAAAGATAATAAAGATTTAAAAGAAATATCAATTACAGTAAATCAGTTAATGGTTCCTATAATTTAAAGGTAAAAATAATCTACGATATAGCAATAATTGGGGCAGGAGCTAGTGGTTTAATGCTAGCTTCTCATATAAAAAATAAAAATATATGCTTGATTGATTCAAATGATAAAATAGCTGCAAAAATAAGAATAAGTGGTGGTGGTAAGTGTAATATTACCAATGAATATATATCATCTAACCACTATACAGGTGAAAAAAATTTGATTAAATTTATTTTAAAAAACTATACAAATAAAGATTTGTTAAAGTTTTTAAATAAAAATAATCTACATCCTTTTATAAATGCAAAAATTGTAAAAGGAACATACTTTTGTAAAAGTTCAAAAGATGTAATTTTAATGTTTGAAAGATTAACAAAACATATTAAAAAGTATTTGAATACAAAAGTTTTAGACATACATTACAATGAATTTTTTACATTACAAACTACTTCAACAACTATTAAATCAAAAAAACTAGTAATAGCAAGTGGTGGACTGTCATTTAAAAACTTAGGTGCTAGCTCATTAGCTTTTGATACTGCAATAAAATTTAAGCATCATATTAATAAAACTGCACCAGCCCTTGTGGGTTTTACTGTACAAAAAGATCAGTTTTGGTTTAAAAACTTATCAGGAGTTTCAACAAAGGTACAAATAAAAATAAAAAATAAGATATTTAAAGGTGGATTTTTATTTACACACAAAGGTTGTACTGGTCCTAGTGTGTTAAATACTTCTTTATATTGGGCAAAAGGTGCAATTATTATTGATTTTTTGCCTGATGTTAAAATTGAAAAATATTTTAAAAGCAATAAAAAAATAAGTAGTATTTTACCTCTTCCTAAAAGATTTATACAAGAATTTTTATTATCAAAAAAATTAGAAGATAAAGTTATGAGTAGATTAAATACAAATGAAAGGAAAATTTTAAAAGAATTAAAATCTTATTCTTTCTGTCCTGCTGGTACTTTTGGTTATACAAAAGCTGAAGTTACAAATGGTGGAGTTAATACAAAAGAAATAAATCATAATTCTTTTGAAAGTTTAAAACAAAAAGATTTATATTTTATTGGTGAATGTTTGGATATTACAGGGCAATTAGGTGGCTATAATTTTCAGATAGTTTTTTCAGAAGCATTTTTATGTGCAAAATCTTTAATGTATTAGTTTATTCATTGACTTCTTGATTTTTATTAATTATACATCTAATATCTTCAAATTTCTTTTTAATATTGTCATTTTTTGATTTATTTTCAAATATTCCGATACTACGCTCAGGGAAAAAATTCATATTTTTTATATTTTTACTATTAGGATAACAAGTATCATAAAAATCTTGATTAAAGTTTTTACTAAATTTATTAAGTTTATCTTCTCTAAATATACTTACTTCTTTAATATCATTAAATTTATTTAATTTTCTAAAAATAAATATTAAATCTTGTTTTTTATAATTTAACTCTGTTTGTCCTATAGGATGCATAACCTTAATAGTTAATTTACAATTACGATAATATCCAAAAAAAATCATATCCATAATATGTTTATTTAAAAAACTAGATAGTATATCTTTTATACTCATATAATTTTTGATTTTAAAAAATTCGTTAGTATTTTTTAAATTATTTAAAATATTTTTTGCATTTTTGAATTTATTTTGATATTTATACTTAGAGAAATCAGATATTTTTTGAACTTTATGGTTTTTAAAAAACTTTTTTTTTAAGTTTTCTTTATATTTTACTTCATCTTCTATAATTTTATATTTCATATATTTTTCACTTCTCCATAATATACATT
>JADGEG010000126.1 GCA_016744485.1 Arcobacter sp.
CATTTCCTTTATATTTTAAATTAATATTATGCTATAATTAAATTCAAGATTGTCTTAGATTTAAATTAAAAAGTTAACAAATATGAAAAAATCTCCATTTAATTGGGATAAAAACTCAGATCAACCTTACAGTATAAAAAATAAAGAATATAAAAATATGATGAGAAAAAAGAATATGTATACTTATATTCCGATGTTTTTTTCTTCTATCATTATATTTCCTATATCTTTGTTAGTTTCTTATTTTTTTAAAGGAAAGCAAAATAATTCTAAAGATTTTTTTGGTATGGGTGTGAACTTAGATAAAGGTGAAGAACAAGTAGAATTAATAAAAGAATTAAATTGTAAAAATCTTTTAATTAGAGTACCACTAGAAGATATAGCAAGTATCGACAAATATGTAAGTTTTACAAAATTATTTCCAAAATGTAAAATTGTGATTAATATTTTACAAAATAGAGAAAATATTGAAAATAAAGAATTATTAAGAAAAAACTTAACATTAATCTTTTCTTCTTTTAAAGGTATCTGTAACGAATTTCAAATTGCAAATGCAATTAACCGAACTAAATGGGGTTTTTTTTCTGTTAAAGAATACTTAGATTTTTATTTAATAGCCTTTAATATTAGAAATGAATCTTTTAAAAATTATGTACTTATAGGTCCAAGTGTGATTGATTTTGAGTACCATTTTACTATTAGAGCATTATTTAATAAACTTGGAATTTATTTTGATAAGGTATCAGCTTTATTGTATGTAGATAGAAAAGGAGCTCCTGAAAATAAACAATTATTTACTTTTGATACTAATAAAAAAATAAATTTATTATATACTTTAGCTTCTCTTGCAAAACAATCAAGTAATAAAATTATCATTAGTGAAGTTAACTGGCCAATATCAAATACAAAACCATATGCTCCAACAAGTGAAAAAGAATGTGTAAGTGAAGAAGAATATGCAAGGTTTATGCTACGATATTATCTTTTAGCTTATGGAAGCTTAAAAATACAAAGTGTTTATTGGCATCAATTAATAGCAGCTGGTTATGGTTTAATAGATAATAGAAAAAGCTTACGACAACGAAGTGCCTTTGAGGTTTATAAAGTTATGCTTAGTTTCTTACAAGACTCAGAACTTATTAAATATTCACAATCAAAAGATTTACATGTTCTAACTTGTAAAATTAATAAAAATAAAAAACTAGATATTATATGGTTATCTTCAAAAAGAAAAATACCATTAAATGACTTTGGTGAAGTTTATGATATGTTTGGGAAACAACTCAAAAATGATATAAAAATAAGTGATCATCCAATATATGCCTACCATCAATAAAATATTCATTGAAATTCCTACTTGGTTGGGTGACGCTATTATGACAACTCCTGCCATTGAAAATATCAAACTTATATATCCAAATGCGAAGATTACAATTTTAGGTTCGTATGTTTCAACAAAAGCTTTTAAAAAATCAAAACATATTAAAAAAATTATTGTAGATATTAGTAAAAAAGGTGGAAATAGGTTTTTTAATCTTTATAATTTAGCTAAACAAGTAGGCAAAGTAGACTTAGCAATATCATTTAGAAAAAGCTTTTCTTCTAAATTTATGATGTTTTTTATAAAGTCAAAAAATAAATATACTTATAAAAGATATACAAAAAAAGAACTCCATCAAGTTTTAAGATACAATGATTTTATTAATATTTCTTTAAATACTAAGCTTGAAGCAAAAGATTTATACTTAGATTTTAAAGCTTTTAAATATGATAAACCAACTCTTGGTATTAATCCAGGTGCTACTTATGGAAGTGCTAAAAGATGGTATCCACAAGAATTTGCAAAAGTTGCTATAAGTTTATCTTCAAAATACGATATAATTATTTTTGGATCTTCTTCTGAAATAGATATTGCAAAAGATATTGAAAATATTTTCATACAACAAGATATTAAAAACTATAAAAATTTAGCTTCGAAGACTTCAATACCAAAACTTATTTCTAAAATAGCAGGTTTAGAGATATTTCTTACAAACGATTCAGGTCCTATGCATATAGCGGCATCTTTTAAAGTAAATACTTACTGTATTTTTGGACCTACAAGATATAATGAAACAAATCAATGGAACAATAAAAATGAACATATAATTAGTAAAAATTTAGACTGCTCACCTTGTATGAAAAGAATTTGTCCTATAAAAACTCATGCTTGCATGAAAGAAATAACAGCTAATGATGTATTAAAGCTTATAAATGAATAATATTACGATATCTTATTTAAAACAAAATTTATTAATAGAAGAAATAGAGAAAGAAAACTTTATAGAAGTAATCAAAAAACAATCAGTTTTAAATAAACTATTCTTAAAAAAACAAGTTTTTGCAGATGTGTATTTTCATTTTGGAACTTTAAATAAATCTTCTATTTTAAATATTATTAATGCAAAACTAATTATTGTTAGTTCCAATGCAATAAGAAACATGATTTTAGAAAACATTAAAAATGAAAATTTAGCTATTGAAGTAATCTATCCAAGTATAAATATAGAAAATAAAGAAATAAAAGAAATAAAAAAATTAAAAGCTAAACTATATCAAGAACTAAATATTGATACTAAAAATAAAATTATTCTTTTTACAGCTAAAAATTTTAAAACAGGAGGAATTAATAAATTTCTTGAAATCATTAACGAACTAAACTATAAATATATTCAAGTTATAATTGCAGGAAGTTCACAAGATATTTATGCTTTAAAATTTAAATTAAATTCTTATAGTTTTATTGATAAATTAATTTTATTAGACAATTATCAAGAGCTTGACAATTTATTTTTACTTGCAGATTTTTTTATTCTTCCAGGTAATACAAATACTTTTTCTATTAATGTCTTAAAAGCTATGTACTTTAAATGTATTGTTTTTGTAAGTAAAATAAATAATGCTAGTGAAATTGTTGATATTTTTTCAACTATTGATAATTATTCTCCTACAAATACAAGCTTTAAACTTGATTCGTTATTCATTAGAGAAACAGAATTAAAATCTATTCAACAAGGAAATAAAAACATAGCAAAAAATTTTCTATTGAAACAAAATTTATTAAGATTTAAAAAGCTTATTAGTAAAATTTAAATTTAGCTTAAGATAAATAAGCTAAAATACAAGTTATTTTTATTAATCAAGGAATATACAATGGCAAGAAGATGTGCAATATCAGGAAAAGGTCCAATGGCTGGACATAATGTTAGTCATGCAAAGAATAGAACAAAAAGAAGATTTTTACCTAATTTAAGAGTTGTTAGAATAACTCTAGAAGATGGTACAAGCAAGAAAATTAGAATATGTGCTAAAGAATTAAGAACTCTTAAAAAACACTCATAAAAAATGCTTACTAAAGTGCTTCTATGGGCATATATAAAAAAATAAAGAAAACACTTGGTTGGAAGATTAGACCAAATAAGCCTGAGTATAATTTAGATGCACTTTTATACTCACAATTAAAACCTTTTAGATTACCTTTACTTTTAGTTCAAAGTCTTATGATGATAGGAACTATTGGTTATATTGTAATTGATGATTTTACTATATTAGATGCAATTTATCAAACAGGAATTACTTTTACAACAGTTGGATTTGGAGAAATTTCTCCCATATCTCCAGCTGGAAGATTTTTTACAATTACACTTATTATTTTTGGATTTGCAACATTTACACTTTCAACTGCAATAGTAATTGATGCTGTTATAAAAGGTAAATTATTTGATCTTTACAAGGAGCGAAATATGCTTTATAAAATAGCTAGATTAAGACGACATTTTGTGATTTTCTATCATAATGAATATACCATTCAACTTGCAAAACAATTTAGTGAAAGTCATATACCTTTTGTAGTTGTAGATCCAAGTGACAATATGGAAAAATTAGCTAAAGAACATAGATATCCATATTTTATAAAAGATGAACCATATAAAGAATCTGCTTTTTTAAAATCACATTTAAGTTCTGCAAAAGGTGTAATATCATTATCTAAAAATATTTCAGATAATATTACTCTAATAGCATCAGTTCGGCTTTATGAAAAAGAATTAGGAAGATTGCCTTTTTTAATTATTTCAAATGCTGAAACACAAAATGAAAAAATTAGACTTCAAAAATTAGGTGCAAATAAAGTTGTAGCAACTCCAGCACTTATGGCAAAGAGAGTTTCAGCTATGGCAATACGTCCTGATATGGAAAATGTTTTAGATGAGTTTTTATATAAACCTGACACTCCTATTGATATGGAAGAAGTTTATGTAAATGAAGATTCATGGCTTGTTAATAATCAATTAAAAGATGTGCACTTAAGAGATAAAATGAAAGTATCTGTTATTGGAATCACAGAAGAAAAAGGTAATTTTATTCAAATGCCAAAAGGAACAAGTGTAGTAAAAGCAAATTGCAAACTTTTATTAGTAGGTAATCAAAGAGGTATAGCAAAAGCAAAAAGAATTATTCTTCAAAAAAATAAACCAAAGAACCTATAAAATGTTTTTAATTTTTCCAATTAAGGGTTACATTGACCAAATTGATGGTTTTTTTTGTGATGGAATTCATGCTAATTTAAAGGCAAATAAAGAAAAAGATTTAGGTTTTATTTACAGTGATACTTTATGTGAAGTTGAAGCACTTTTTACAAGTAATACATTTAAAGCAGCTCCTTTAAAGCATTATGCTTTGTATCCTACTAATTTTAAAACTAACTTTGTATTAATTAATGCAAAAAATGCAAATGCAATGACTGGTAAACAAGGTATAAAAAATATTAATACAATATTTTCATCTTTAAATAATAAATTCATAAATCCTATTATGAGTTCAACTGGTGTAATAGGAAATCATTTACCAATTGATAAAATTATAACAAGTGCTAATACTTTTGATTTGTCTGCAAAAAATGGTGAATCCTTAAGTCATGCTATTATGACAACAGATGCTTATGCTAAAACATCTATGTATGAAGTAAAACTTGAAGATGGAAGTTCTTTTAAAATAGGTGCTATTGCTAAAGGTGCTGGAATGATAAATCCAAACTTAGCAACTATGTTGTGTTTTATTTGTACAAATGCTTCCATTCCAAAAAAGCATATGAAAGAAGCATTAAAAAAAGCAAGTCATAGTACTTTTAATGCTATATCAGTTGATGGTGATACTTCTACAAATGATACAATTATGCTTTTAAGTAATAAAAAATCAAACTCGTATAACAAAGAAGCTTTTCAAGAAGCTTTACACTTAGTTATGCACGATATTGCAATACTAATGGTAAGAGATGGTGAGGGTGCAAAAAAATCTGTTGCTTTTGAAGTTATTAATGCTATAAATGAAAAAGAAGCACAAACTGCTGCAAAAGCTTTATCAAACTCACTATTAGTTAAAACGGCATTATTCGGAGAAGATCCAAATTTTGGACGAATAGCTTCAACTATTGGAGCATCACAAATACAATGTTGTGAAGAACAACTAATTATTTCTTATAATAATGTTGTTGTATTTAAAAAAGGTGAAATAGTATTTGATAAAGATGTAGAGGAACAAGCATTAGAAGTACTTAAAAATAATGAATTCAAAATAACTTGCGATATTGGTTTAGGAAATGCAAAATTTACTGCTTATGGATGTGATTTAGGGCATAAGTATATTGAAATAAATGCAGACTATAGAACATAAAATAAGATTATAAATATTAACAATTAAATTTAAATTTTTTTATTATTTTGTATTGCTTTATATAAATTTTGACTATTTTTTAAAGCTAAAATTGATATAATTAATTCTAAACAATATAAAGGATGATAAATGTTTCATGAACACAGAGAGCTAATATCAAAGTTAAAAAAAGAAGATATGTATTTTAATAAAATATTTTTAAAACACAATGAATTAGATGAAGAAATTTTAGAATTAGAAAAAAATAGAACAGACCAATTTATTATTGAAACAAAGAAAAAAGAAAAACTAAAACTCAAAGATGAAGTATATAATTTAATTATTAAGTATAAAAACAAAAGTGTTTAAAATTATATAGTGTCCCTCTGGGTACTGTTCAAAGATC
>JADGEG010000127.1 GCA_016744485.1 Arcobacter sp.
TACGAGAGCATCATTATTAGAATAGTTGAAAAAAATCACGCCATATTATTGTTTTAGAAACAATTTTGCAACCCTATTGTTTTCATCAGCGGTTGAATATGATATCAAGTCAGTAATTTCATCGGTAATTTAATAAATTATGTAACTATCAGTATTTATACGCTTTAAGGTATGTTTTTTGTGTTACTGAATGTTGATAAGATTGTTTAGAACACCTATTTGAATAAAACTACTTAAGAATATAAAAAATTTCATAATTCTTTTATATTCTCAAAAATAACTCCTATAAATAAGGCTTAAAATAAATTGATAATGAAAAGCATTATACTTTATAAAATATTAATAACATTAAAACTTATACAATAAAAGCTATTTCTTAATACCTTTTACTTATAAAATATTCCTTACTTGACATTTATGATTAATAGTTATAAAATTTCTAATATAGATTTTTTTTTAAAGCTTTATTTAAGAAAAAAGGAAAAAAGTATGAATAAATCAAATCAATTTTGGATACGAGTTATTCTTGTATTTTTTGTAATCATTGTTATAGTTTTACTAGGACGATTTATAATGCTTCCTGATAGCTGGGATGAGTATGGTTATTATAGAGGTGATTATATACAAGAAGAAGCAAGTAAGACTATGAATTATGGAACAAATGAATCCTGTAGTAGTTGCCATGAAGAAGTTTATGAATTAATATCTTCTTCAAAACATAAAAAACTATCTTGCGAAATTTGTCATGATACACTAAAAGGTCATGCTAAAGATAGTAAAAAAATTGCTAAAATGAAAATGCGAAAAGGAAAAAACCAAATATCTCTTTGCTTAAAATGTCATCAGACAATTATAGGTAGATCAAAAAACTTTCCTACAATTGTAAGTGCGAAAGAACACTTAGAGAAACAAAATGTTAAAACTACACATACATGTGATCAATGTCACACAGTACATGCTCCATTAGAAAATATAAATCATATAACACAGATGAAAACTCTACGGGAGGCAATAAATGACAAAAAAATTAAATGAAAGAAAAATACTTAAAGATGATACTAATATCACACAAGAATTTATTGATAATAATAGACGATCATTTATCAATAAAGTAATAGATGGTTCACTTACGGGATCTTTAATGTTAATGATTCCTATGAGTTCAAATCTTTTTTCAAAAGTATTAGGAGAAGAAAAAGAAGCACAAAATAAAATGAACCCTATGAATTTAAATGCAAAATATTGTTTTATAGTTGATGTTACAGCCTGTATAGGTTGTGGTAGCTGTTGTGTAGCAGATAGAAAAGAAAATAATGTCCCTGATGGGAGTTATAGAACTTGGGTTGAAAGATATGTTATAGATATGTTAAATAAAGTGTATGTGGATGCTCCTTATGGCGGGGAGAAGGGCTATTCTAATTTGCCAATTAATGACACTATAAAAGAAGTAAAAGAAGCTTTTTTTATACCAAAACTTTGCAATATGTGCGATGAACCAAGTTGTACACAAGTATGTCCTGTTGCTGCTACATTTACAACTCCTGATGGTTTTGTAATAGTTGATAGTGAACATTGTGTTGCTTGTGGTTACTGTATTCAAGCTTGTCCTTATGGTGTTAGATATATAAATGAAGATACACAAACAGCAGATAAATGTACTTGGTGCTATCACAGAATACGAAAAGGAAAACTTCCTGCATGTGTAGATGCCTGTCCTACTGGTGCTAGAAAATTTGGTGATTTAAATGATACCTCAAGTGAGGTTTCAAAATTATGGAATGCAACAAGTAGATTAAAAGTTTTAAAAAAAGATTTAGGAAATGAACCTAGTCTTTATTATGTAGATTTACATGAGGAGGTAGTATAAAATGGATGCTTTAAACTATGTATTTCCAAATGACATTCATGCTCATTGGACTTTAATGATTGTAATATATCCTTATATTACAGGTGTGGTTGCTGGTGCATTTATAGTATCAGCCTTAGCACATGTTTTTCATGTAAAGTCACTTATTCCTGTTGCAAAATTTGCTTTAATATTTGCACTTTCTTGGTTGTTATTTGTAACTGCTCCATTATTAAATCATTTAGGCCATCCAGAGCGAGCATTAAGTATGCTGTTTACTCCTAATTTTTCAGGCCCTTCCATGATGGCTGGTTTTGGTTATATTTATATGATATATTCAATTTTGTTAATTTTTGAAATCTTATTTATTTATAGATACGATATGGTTTTATTAAAAGAGCAGTCACATGGAATTAAAAAAATAATTTACAATATTCTAACATTAGGCACAAATGACAAATCTATTCAAGGAAGAAAAATAGATAGAAAAGTTGGTTTTGTACTTGGTGCTATTGGTATTCCCCTTGCTTGTAGTTTACATGGTTATGTTGGCTTTATTTTTGGAGCAGTTAAAACTGTGGAATGGTGGTTTACTCCACTTATGCCAATTATCTTTTTATTATCAGCTAGTGTTTCAGGAATCGCTGGAATGATTTTGTTTTATATAATAATTAAAAAAATCACTGGAAAAATACATGAAATAAAAACTGAAACTATAAAAACTTTAGTAAAACTTTTATGGGTATTTTTTATTTTAGATTTTCTATTGGAGATGATAGAAATATCTGTTCATGCTTATGGAGGAACTGCTGGTTGGCATCATATAAGTAGTGCATTAAATGGTCCTTTACAATGGTCATTTTGGACAATGCAAGTTAAAATATTGTCAGTTATTCCATTTTTAGTTTTAGGATATTTATCTCTTAAAAAAGTAACTCGAACTGTTCTTATAATAATAGCTCCAATAGTTTCATTTATGTTATTAGCACAAGTATTATTTATGAGATGGAATGTCGTAATTGGTGGTCAAATAATGGCAAAAAGTGAAAGAGGTTTTGCAGTATATCATCCTACAATGTTTGAAAAAGAAGGTATTTTAGTAACTATTATCATGCTTATTGCTCCCATAATAACATTATGGTTATTAAGTAAAATTTTTCCACTTTGGGAAAGTAAAGCAGATAAAGAAGTTTTAGAATAATTAAATTTTTTATTTATTAGTTTAATTATAAAGAGGTAGGTAGGTCGGAAACTTTTAAAAGGAGAATCATATGAAATTAGGCAAGCTGTTAATTACAGTAATAATAACAATAGGACTAAGTAGTTCTTTATATGGAACTACTAAGGCATCTTCTAAGGTTAGACATGAAAGTGTTAAAGATGCGAATGATAAGTGTGTTACTTGTCACCTTAAAGAAAATAGATCACTTGTTGATCATTATGAAAATTCATCACATGCAGATGCAGATGTAGGTTGTTTCACCTGTCATTCAGCAGCAAAAGATGATATATTAGGATATGAGCATGAGGGTGCTTTTATTAAAACGATTCAAACTCCAAATGATTGTAAGTTTTGTCATACAAGAGAAGTACAAGAAACATCACTTTCTCATCATGCAACAGCTGGTGAAATTATGGCATCATTAGATAATATGTTAGCAGATGTTATTGCTTCATTTCCTGATACTAAAGCTGATGCAGTAAATGGTTGTTGGCAATGTCATGGGTCTATTTTAAAATTAGCATTAGATAAAAATGGAGATAAAATTTTTAATGAAGCTGGTGCTCCTAAAATGGACTTTATGACTTGGCCAAACTCTGGTATTGGACGTATTAATATGGATGGTTCAAAAGGTTCATGTAATGCTTGTCATACAAGACATGATTTTAGTGCTAGTCGTTCTAGACAACCTGAAAATTGTGGTAAATGTCACTTAGGACCAGATCATCCACAAAAAGAAGTTTATGAAGAATCTAAACATGGTATAGCATACTATGCAGCTCCTAAGGGAAATGTACCAGGGGGAATGAATATTCATAAAAAAGGTAAATGGGTTTTAGGAAAAGATTATCATGCAGCTCCTACATGTGCCACTTGTCATATGGGAAGTTATAAAAAATCAAATGGTTCTGTTGTAAAAGGAACTCATAATGTAGGAGATAGATTATCTTGGACATTAAGACCAATTGTTTCAGTTAAATTAAATAGAGCTACATTTGAAGATGGAACTGTACAAGATATTCCAAGTGCATATGGTGAAAAACCACCAAGAGCTGGTAAAATGGCTATGTATAAAGAATATGTTAGAAAAGGTGATAAATTAGTTAAAAAGTTAACTAAGAAAAAAATCAAATCTGTACTTACTTGGAAACAAAGAAGAAATAACATGAAATCTATTTGTAAATCATGCCATTCAGCTTCTCATGTAGATGGATTTTATAAACAATTTGATTTATTAGTAACTACATATAATGATAAGTTTGCAAAACCTGGATTAAAACTAGTTAAATCTTTGAAAAAAGATGGTTTATGGAAAAAATCTGGTTTTCAACAACATGATATAGGGTATATTTGGTTTGAAATATGGCATCATGAAGGAAGACGAGCTCGTCATGGAGCTGCTATGCAAGCACCTGATTATACACACTGGCATGGTATGTATGAAGTTTCAAGACATTTTTATAACAAACTTTTACCAGCTGTTATAAAACTAGCTAAAGATGGGAATATGGAAAAGAAATATAAAGATTTGATATCTGAGTTATTAAATAAACCAGAGCATGTATGGTATAAAACTGGTGGAAATCCAAATAATGCTGACTTCTTTAAACAAATGGAAGAAGAAAATAAAGCAAGATATGGTGCTAAGAATTAGTATGATTTTTGATTATAAAAGTTGGGATTTATCTCTTCTTTTATATCTAAATATAAGGAAAAAAAATGAAACAAATATCTAAAATTATTTTATTTATACTTTGTATTTCACTTAGTCTAAATGCTTCAAATAAATTATACAATACAATTGAAAAAATGAATAAAGGTATTGATGGTTATATTGTAGGAAAAGTTTTAAATAAAGTGCAAGAAAAACTTTTAAATAAAAATGCAGTAGCAAGTAACAATAAGAATATATTAAAATTTTTAGCAAATGACGATTTGATGATTGTTATTAATAAAAAGAATAATAAGGTTTTAGCTATAAATAAAAGATATACTAAGTTGCCTAAAAAAGAAGTACAAAAAATGATTAGTAAATTTATATTTAAACTTGATGAACCAACGGCTATGGCTCATGATAAAATGTTATATTGGATTTATGATAAAAATGGTAACAAACTATCAAGTGATGATTTAAAAAACTTTAAAGATGATCTAAAACTAAAAAATAGTAATATAACCCTAGCACAAGCAATAAATATGAAAAAAGAAAAAACTAAAAAATTTAATCCTTATTTATCTTTTAAAATGAATAGTTCAGAAGTAATAATGACAAAAGATAAAAAAAGCAAAATGTCAAATATAAATATTCTTATATCTTCAAATGTATTAATAAAAAATGCAACTGGTATGGTAGCATTAAAATAGTTTTGAAAAATATAAAAATATTCTTAACTTGTATTGTATTATTTACTTATTTAAATGCAGTAAGTTTAGATGAACTTATAAAAAATAAAGACACAAAAGCTATTGAAAATATTTTAAAATCTATAAAAGTTGTTTATGATGAAAATCATTTTCCAAAAAATCCTAAAAATAATGACTTAGCAATTATTGAAGATGATTATAATGTTCAGTTAGTGTTTGAATATATAAATGGCATTTGGAATGAAAGAACTGATAAAGTTTTAGCTCATATTTTAAATTCAAAAGAAAAACTAGGTTTTGGTCATCTTTTTGGGTTTAAATCTAATGATAATCAATTTGAAAAAGAAAGTTTAAATAAAACAAAAATATTTGTAGAAATACTTACAAATAAATCAAATAAAATAGACTTATCTAGAAGTATCAATAATTTTATATTATCTAAAAATATTCAATACAAAAATATAATAAATATACAAATTCAAGCAATAAATAATATAAATTCTAAAATAATAATTATATACAAAAATTAATTGTTTATATAGTAATAAAAATACTTAAATGTAAAATTAAATTATCTAAACAAAAAGATT
>JADGEG010000128.1 GCA_016744485.1 Arcobacter sp.
TTAGCGAGGTTAACTGATATTCCACTTAAAACTCCACTTACTAAATTTTTTTGTGCTAAAATGACATTTCCAAGATTAATAGCAACTCTTAAATGATCTTTTGGTGCTAAAATATCAATAAGTTCTTTATTTATGTTATTTTTTTTCATTACATGCCTTAGAAAAATTTAAATTTATAATATCTAAAAAAAATGTAAAAAAATATAATAATTTCTTTTATTAAACTTGATTGACTATGACTCAAGTTTATGTTATAATTTTTTTAAATATATTTTAGGAAAATAAATGGCAAAAAGTTTATATGAAACCTTAGAAGTAAATGAAAAATCAACAAATGATGAAATTAAAAAAGCTTATAGAAAATTAGCTAGAAAATATCATCCTGATGTTAATAAAGATCCAAAAGCAGAAGAAAAATTTAAAGAAATTAATGCTGCATATGAAGTATTAGGTGATAAAAATAAAAAACAACAATACGACCAACACGGTGATTCGATGTTTGGAGGTCAAAATTTTCATGATTTTGCACAAGGGCAGAGTGCTGGTGTTGATTTAAATGATATTTTAAGTCAAATGTTTGGTGGTAATAGTGGCTTTTCTCAACAAGGTGGTTTTGGAGGATTTAATCAAGTAAATTTAGATTCGAATGCACAAATAAATATAGCATTTGATGTTTCAATTAAAGGTGGAAAACAAAATATTTCTTTAGATAATGATTCTTTTGATATAAAAATACCAGAAGGCATTAAAGATGGGCAAAAAATAAGAGCAAAAGGTAAAGGTAAACATTATCAGGGTCAAAGAGGTGATTTAATTATTAAAGTTAATATTGCTCCAAGTATAGAATATAAAAGAGATGATTTAAATTTAAATAAATCTTTTGATCTTTCATTAAAAACAGCTTTTTTTGGTGGAAAAGTTAATATCCAAACTATACATAAAGATATTACTTTAAAAGTTCCCCAAAATACTAAACAAAATCAAAAATTTAGAGTTAAAAACTTAGGTGTTTTAAATAGAAAAGATGGAAGCAAAGGTGATTTGTATTTACAAGCAAATATCATTTTACCTAAGCTTAAAGAATTGGATAATGACTTTATTGAATCATTAAAAGCACATTTACCAGATTAGTAAAAAGAATAATGAAATCAAATACTTATACTGAACCAGTCTTTTTAATATCTAATGTTGCAAAAATTTTAGATATTCATCCTCAAACTTTAAGACAATATGAGAGAGAAGGTTTAATCAAACCTTCTCGTACAAATGGACAAATTAGACTATATTCGCAAGAAGATATAGATCATATAAAAAATGTTTTAATATTTACTAGAGAATTGGGTGTTAATTTAGCAGGTGTTGATATTATCTTGCAATTAAATAAAAAAATTGAAACTTTAGAAAATGAAATAAAATCATATAAAATAAGAATTAAAGACATAAACAATTTATCAGTCGTTCCTGATACAAAAGCACTAATAGTAAAAGAAACACATTTTAATATTGTAATACACAAAAAAAATAAAAAAAATTTATCTCATAAAGATTAATTATGCAAAAAGTATTTGATGAACTTAATTCCTTAGATAAAAGATGTTATACAAAATTTGCATTAAGTGAAGACATACTTATGGAGCATGCTGCCAATGCTATGGCTTTATATATTAGTAAAAACTATTCTAATAAAAAATCTATTTTAATAGTTTCTGGTAGTGGTAATAATGGTGCAGATGGTATTGCCCTAGCAAGATTGTTATATAAAAAATATAAAATCAAACTGTATTTACCTTTTGGGCTTAAGTCTAATATGTCTAAAATACAATTTAAAAGAACTAAACTTTTAGGACTTAAGCCAATAGATAAAATAAAAAAGGCAGACATAATAGTAGATTGTTTATTTGGTACAGGGTTAAATAAAAATTTAAATGAACAATCAATTGACATCATAGAAAAATTAAATCTAAAAAAAGCCATAAAAATAGCTTGTGATATTCCAAGTGGAATTAATTGTTTAGGACAAGTAAATGATCTTGTATTTAAAGCTGATGTAACTATTACTATGGGTGCTTTAAAAACTTCTTTATTCCAAGATAGGGCAAAAGATTATATAGGTAAAGTTATAGTTGCCAATTTAGGAGTACAAAGAAAAATTTATGAAGTAAATACAAATACTTATTTATTAGATAAAAAAGATTTAATCTTACCTTTTAGAAATACTTCTAATACTAACAAAGGTGATTTTGGACATCTAAATGTTGTTTGTGGTTCTAAAGTAGGAGCTAGTCTTATAGCTTCTAATGCAGGTTTTGCTTTTGGAGCTGGACTTGTTAGTATTATATCTGATACAAAAATAGCTATACCAGCTTATATTATGCAAGATACTTCAATATCACATAATTGTACAGCTATTGTAATTGGTATGGGTTTAGGTTCTTATGATAAAGAAAAATTAAGGAACATATTGAATAATGATATAAAAAAAGTGATTGATGCAGATTTATTTTATGATAAAGATATTGTATCAGTATTAAATCAAGAATTAGTTTTAACTCCACACCCTAAAGAATTTTGCTCTTTATTGAAGCTTTGTGACGTTGATGATATTGATATAAAAACTTTACAAAATAATAGGTTTTTGTATGTAAAAAAATTTTGTAGAAAATATCCAAAAATAATACTTGTATTAAAAGGTGCAAATGTATTAATATCTCAAAATCAAAATATTTATATAAATACCTTTGGAAATCAGATACTTGCAAAAGGTGGCAGTGGTGATGTTTTAAGTGGTCTAATAGCTTCGCTTATTGCACAAGGATATGATACACTATATTCAGCTCTTAATGCTTCTTTAGCCCATGCTTTAGCAGGTTCAAATTATAAAAAAAACAATTATTCTTTAAATCCCTTAGATTTAATTAAAGAAGTGAAAAAATTGTGAAAATAATTATTATTCAAACAACATGTAAAACTAAAAAAGAAGCAAAAAAAATAGCAAAATTTTTATTAAAAGATAAACTGGTGGCTTGTGTACAGATTACTAAAATTAAGTCATTTTATACTTGGAAAAATAAATTTTGTAAAGATAATGAAAAATTAATATCAATAAAAACAAAAAAGAAATATTTTACAAAAATAAAAAGGAAAATCAAAGAAATACATAGCTATGATTTGCCAGAAATTATAGCTATTGATATAACAAAAATAAGTAAAGAATATTTAAAATATATAGGAGAAAATACAAAATGAGTGAAGTATTAAAAATAGGTAAATATGAATTTAACAGTAGACTAATAGTAGGTTCTGGAAAATATATTGATTTTCAAACAACAAAAGATGCTACATTAGCAAGTGGAAGTGAATTAATAACAGTTGCTATACGAAGAGTGAATATTACAAATCCAAATGAAGAAAATTTATTAGATTATTTTAAAGATACAAATATAAAACTTCTACCAAATAGTGCAGGGTGCTTTACAGCCAATGAAGCAATTACAACTTTTAGACTTATGAAAGAAGCCACTGGTATTGATTTAATTAAACTTGAAGTAATAGGAGATGCAAAAAAAACTCTTTATCCTGATGTAATTGATACTATTAAAGCTTGTGAAACTCTCAAAAAAGAAGGTTTTACAATAATGGCATATACAAATGACGATCCCATTATTGCAAAAAGACTAGAAGATGCAGGGGCTGATGCTATTATGCCTCTTGCTTCTCCTATTGGTTCTGGACTTGGTATTCAAAATAGATATAATATTGCTTTTATAAAAGATTCAGTAAAAGTTCCTGTTATTGTTGATGCTGGTGTTGGTTGTCCTAGTGATTCATCAATTGCTATGGAGCTTGGTGCTGATGGAGTTTTAACCAACACAGCAATAGCACAAGCTAAAAATCCTATACTAATGGCTCAAGCTATGAAGTATGCTGTAATGGCAGGAAGAATGGGATATAAAGCAGGAAGAATCCCTAAAAAACCTTATGCTACTGCATCTTCTCCTATTGATGGATTAATTCAATTTTAAGAGTATTTGTCTTTTTAAGAATAAATTGTTAAATTTGTTCTTAAAGGTCTTGACAAATTTAACAAAGTTGATTATAATTCCTCTCACATTTTAAATAGCATTGTGTTATTTGAAATATAATGTTTCGGAGTGTAGCGCAGCCTGGTAGCGCACCTGGTTTGGGACCAGGGGGTCGGAGGTTCGAACCCTCTCACTCCGACCATCATCAATTTGGTAGGTATAGCTCAGTTGGTTAGAGCATCTGGTTGTGGTTCAGAGGGTCGCCGGTTCAATTCCGGTTACTTACCCCATTTTATTTTAAATGCTTCCATAGCTCAGCTGGATAGAGCAACGCCCTTCTAAGGCGTAGGTCGCACGTTCGAATCGTGCTGGGAGTACCATTTTAAAAATTATATGCGGATGTGGTGAAATTGGTAGACACGCTAGACTTAGGATCTAGTGCTTCACGGCGTGAAGGTTCAAGTCCTTTCATCCGCACCATTAATAAATGTAAACGGCTAATAAACCTACAGTATAGTTAATTGATAATTAAATAAAAAGCTCCTTAGTTAGGGGCTTTTTTATGCCTAAAAAACTTGATGGTATCTCTTTTAAGTATCACTGTATTTAAAATAACAAACTTTTTCTATTCTTTTATGACTGAATTAAACTTTCTGGGGTCTAAGACTTAATTAAACTATTTTAGTATAGGACAAAAGAAGGTTTATTTATAAATGGTTGCAAAAAAATACTCAAACTTGTCCAAATAGTGAATTAGTGTTTGATTACAAACAGCAATTACAAGTACTTTTAGGTTTAGGATGCATCTATCATTGTTGATAGTAAGAGAGGCTTGTATAAAGCTTTTAAAGACTATTCTATCCAAATGTGTCATTTGTATCTTAATGTTATATTATCCTTTTAATAAAGGTCTTTATGTAGATATATAAAATATTTTCTAACTACTAATTGTAAAACATTGTTATACAATATAATTTTCTAACTTTTATCTACTCATTATTATAAAAATATGAAACAAATTACAATAGATACAATAGCATATAAAAATTGGTCTATTCTTTTATTAAATATATTTACTTATATTGTTATAATGTTTATAAAAATAAAGTAAGGTAGTATATGACTCCAATTGAGATAGAAAATATAATCAAAACTTAAATCGAAACAGAACTAATATCCTATATCATATATTCTATCTTATCAATTATGATAGCGTTTATATCAAGTTTTTATATTCAGTATGTGAAAGAAAAAGTAAAAAATATTGCTACAAAAGAAGATATAACTGAAATTACATCCAAAGTTGAAGATGTGAAAAAAATCAATAAAATAGAATTTGATAAAATACAAAAAAATAATGATATTATTTTTTCAGAAATTAAAGATACTCCAAATAGGTATAATTCCAAACAATTTGAATTATACAATGAACTGTGGAGTTCACTAATAGAATTAAAAATTTTAGCAGATGACTTATGGGACATGGCAACAGGGAAAAAACTAAAAAATTTCTCAATGAAAATTTACAATGCAAAAATTTCTATTGAAAAAAGTTCCTTATTAATTTAAGATGAACATTACAAAGAACTTATCAAAATAATTAAAAGATTTGAAGAGTTTTAATGTGGGAAAAAATGCTTAATACAATTACATAACCAAACTATAAGACATTTTGATGAATTGATAGAGAATGGTTATATTGATAATGTTCTCAATCAAAATAGAGCAGTAAAATCAGACTATGACAATCTTCTTAATAAATTAAAAACTCAATTTCAAAATACAATTCGTGGTAAATCAACTGATAAATTAACAATTATGACATAATGGAGGTTTTATTTTAATATGCTTAAAACAAAGCAAGAATATAAATAAAATAGTAATATTGCAAAATGCTTCAGTAAAAAAGAGATACTTGGACTTTATTTAAATGAAAGTGAAGGAGCTAAGTTCTGGTTACAGGTACTTACAGACCTTAATAATCGTGGTGTAAAAGATA
>JADGEG010000278.1 GCA_016744485.1 Arcobacter sp.
TCTTTATATTTATTTCTATAAAACTCTATATCTTCTAAAGTAAAAAGTTGATGAACTGAACAAAAACCATTAAAACAAATAATATCTGCTTTTATTATATCTTTTCCATCGCCTAATACACAAGATTCTAAATTCATTTTTTTAGCAAAATTTTGTCCTAAACAACGATCTGGCACAAAAAATATTTTTTTATTAGATTTTAAAGCTTTTTGTATAATTGTATAAGCATTTGAAGAAGTACAAACCATTCCACCCATTTGTCCAACTTTAGCTTTTATATGTACACTTGAGTTTATATAAGTAATTGGAAATATATCTTTATTCTTTATACCTGCATCATTTATTTGTTTTAATGATTGTTCAAAATATTCAAGATCAATCATCCTTGCCATTGCACAACATGCAACTTTTGGCATAATTACTCTTTTATTTGGACTTAAAACTTTTACACTCTCACCCATAAAACCAACACCACAAAAAACGATAAACTTTGAAGTGCTATTTCTTGCTTTTTTTGCAAGTTCTAATGAATCTCCTGTAATATCAGCTAAATCAAAAACTTCATCTCTTTGATAAAAGTGAGCTACAATTGTAAGATCAAGTTCGTTTTTGAGTTTTAAAATTTCTTCTTTTAAATTCACCTTGAAACCTTATTTTAAATAAATTAAAAGAAATATAACTAAATTTTAGTTACAATCCATTTAATTAAAAAATATAATTAAGGTATTTTATGGATTATTTGACAAATTTTAATATTCAATTTTTTGTACTAGCTTATATATTAGGTTCAATTCCTTTTGGTCTGCTTTTAGCAAAATTCTTTGCAGGTGTGAATATAAAAGAGCAAGGAAGTAAATCAATAGGTGCTACAAATGTATTAAGAGTAGTAAAACAAACAAATCCAAGCCTAGCAAAAAAACTAGGACTTGCAACTATAATATTAGATGCTTTAAAAGGTTTAATCGTATTGGTATTTGCTATGTCTTTGGATGCAAGTTTATCTACACTTTGGGCAATAGCAGTTTTAAGTGTACTTGGGCATTGTTATTCCGTATTTTTAGGTCTTGAAGGTGGAAAAGGAGTAGCAACTGCTTTGGGTGTATTTTTAATTTTACTTCCTATTCCTACGCTAGTTGGTATAGTCGTTTGGATTTTTTGTGCTAAGGTTTTAAAAATATCATCTTTGGCCTCCTTGCTTGGTTTAAGTAGCCTTGTAATTGCTTCTTTAATTTTATCTTCTGGTTTAGATATAAATAGTAATGCACCCTTGTATATAATATCTTTTATAATATTTTATAAACATATTCCAAATATAATGAAACTTATAAGTGGAAAAGAAGAAAAAGTAATATAGGCTAAATTTCTTATGAAAATTAAACTATATATCAATAACTTATCTTTTTCTTGTATTATTGGTATTTTAGAATATGAAAGACAAAATACACAAAAAGTATTAATAAATTTGAGTTTTACATATATATTTAAAAATAATAAATTTTTAGATTATGCAAAACTTGCTAAAAAAATAAAGAAAATTATATTAAAAAAAGAATT
>JADGEG010000279.1 GCA_016744485.1 Arcobacter sp.
ACATAGTAATGCTAAACGTTTCATTTATTTAATCCTATATAATATTCTTTTATTTGATTTAAAACTTTTAATGTAATTTCATAATCTTTTTCATCTATTATTTTTTCTAATTCTTCATGATCTTTTTCAAAAAGAGGTGCAAGTCCTTTCATTGCTTCTAAAGTTTCAGATGTAATATATATATGAAAGGCTCTTCTATCTGTATCCATACATCTTCTCTCAAGTATTCCTTTTTTAACTAAGGTATTTATCATTCTTGTAATTGTAGTTTTATCTTTATTTAAATATTCAGCTATTTGCGTTTGTTTAATACCTGGACTTTCATATACACATTTTATAAGAAAACCTTGTTCATTACTTATGCCATATGGCTTTAAATATTTATTATGCTCTATTTCCATAATATTTTTTGTAAGCTTTAATTGCAAACCTATACATTTATCAAAATCTTCATTCATTTTTACTCCTTATAGTTGCATATACAACTTTTGCATATGCAACTATATATTAATAAAACTTAAATGTCAAGTAAACGGTAAATTATTTTTGCTTTTGTAATCTTATTGTATTACATGTAGAAGTCGTACATAACTCTCATATACGTCGTAGAGTGCTGTTGTGTTATTCATATATGCACTATAAGCTTTTTGTATCTCTTTAGGTTTTTTTAGATTTTTTAAATCATATTTTTTAAATTCATATTTTGATAGTTTATACTTTTTTAAAGCTTTCACATATTTTTGTTTATGACTTTTTATATCACTATCTAATTTTAATTTAGCTTTTTCTAACTCATATCTTTTTTTAGCAATATCAATTGTACTGTCATTTTCATAACTACTATTTTTACTCAAAACGATACTAACACCTACTTCAACTTCATTGCCTTTATATTTTCTGCCATTCTTCGTTTTAGCTGTTTCATATCTATATCTAATGTCTCCACTAACATCTACATTCCAATCTGAGTTAGATTTTTTCTCATCATACTCATTTAGCTCTTTTTCCAAAGAACTAATTTCATTAGAACTCTTTAAATTGTGATTTTGAAGAAGAGAGAAATCTATTTTTTCAATACTATTATTATCTTTTATATCTTCTCCTATTATGGTCTCTAAAATAGATTTGACACCTAAGAATGCTAACTCCATCTTTTTTCTTTCTTCTTTTAGTTTAAGACCTTTTTTTATAGCTCCAACAGTTATATATAGTTTTTCTCTATTTTCTAAAAACTTTAAGTAAACTAATCTAATATCTAGTTTATCATCAGCTAATTTTGTGTCATCTAGTCTGTGATTCATATTCATATACTGATTTTTATTTTCTAAACCAAGTTTTACCGCTGTTGCTATATCTAGACTAAATAAACTAGTTACTAGAAGCACTATAAGCACTATTTTTTTCATAATATTCCTTTAAATCACCTAATTTACCATTATATATTAAATCAATTTATAGTAAACTTTTTTTAAATTTGCTATAATAGTTACACTTTTATTTGGGAGTAACAATAAATGAGAGAGTTAAAAGAA
>JADGEG010000129.1 GCA_016744485.1 Arcobacter sp.
GATTATTATTATTTTGTAATACAAAGTTTATTAAACTTTTTATTTTATAAGACTTTCTGTGTTCTTGACAATAGCCAAATTCCTTAATCTGATTTATATGCTGTTTTGTACCATATCCTTTATGTTTAGAAAAAGTATATTCTGGATATTGTTTTGAAATCAAATACATATACCTATCTCGTGAAACTTTTGCTAGTATTGAAGCGGCACTTACTTCTAAAACACTTGCATCGGCCTTAATTTTATATGTTAAATCTTTAATACCAAAAGCAGTATTTCCATCTATTAAAAAATTGTTTGTTTTATTTTTCAATATACTTATAATTTCTTCAATTGAACTTTTTAAACAAAAACTCAATCCCAAATTATCTATTTGTTTGGCATTTTTAAAAACTATATGATAAGAACAATTTTTTTTAATACTTTCAAAAAGTATTTCTCTTTTTTTTTCACTTAGTTTTTTAGAATCATTTAAGCCAATAATTTTTTTATTTATAATAACTCCAGCAATACACAAAGGACCAGCAAGGGGTCCTCTACCTGCTTCATCTATTCCACATAAACTAAGCATAAAGTAAAACTTGATATTTCAGTTTGTTGTTTATTATTTTTAGTAAAGTTGACATTATATTCTTCCTTGTAAAGTTATTATGACTAAAATATAATGTAACTTTAATAAAATACAAATCCTTATATAATTTGCTAATATATAAGGATTAAATATAATATTAGAATTTATAAGAAGTATATACTCTAAAAATATTATCATCATGTTTAGCTGTATCAAAATCAGCACTTTCGTACATCACTTTTGCAGAAAAGTTTTTATTAAAGGCATATTGAACAAAACCACCCATCGCATCAATTTTTTTATACTTTAAAGGCCCAACTTTATGGTCACTTTTTACTTGTCCAACATATCCTACAATAGTGACATCTTTTATATTTGTAGCTGCTATTAATACTTTTGTATTAGTATCTTTTGTATATGTTACACTTCCTCCATGTAAAGGTAAAGCAGCAAATGAAGAATCTGCAGCCCCTCCTACACCTGAATATACGGTTCCATCACTATTTGTTTTTGTATAAATACCTGTTAAATTTATCATAGCAATATTTCCATTAACTTTTAAGCCAAATAAACTTCCTTTTTCTTTATCATTTTTAGAATTTATATATTGACCTGCAATATTTACTCCTGAAAGATTGTATGCAGCATCAAAGTATCTAACACTTTTATCAGTATTTGTCTTATTTGCATTTACTTTTAATACTTGAGCTCTTAGTGTTAGATTATCAATAGAATTATTTGTAACATATAAAGTATAAGCATTTTTGTTTATACTATTAAATTTAGGTGCACTTCCTGTTCCATTTGTTCTATTTTGGAATTTATTAACATAAGCTACAGTAATAGTTGTTTTAGGTAAACTTTTATTCTCTAATGTTATACCTTCAAATGATTGTTTAATCATTCTTGAGCCAGATCCTGCTAATAGTGGTGTTGTAATATATTGTCTACCTATTTTAAATACAGTATTTGTTAAACTATAAGATAAATATGATTGAGATAAAACAGAACCACTTACATCCATAGTATTAATATATTCGTTTGATAATCCTTTAATCGATTTAGAAACTCTATGAGATGTTTGAAATGTTAGTCCAGCACCAAAACCATAATATGAACCTGTATTAAGATTAATATTTCCTCCAACAACACCTATTGCATCATTTTTTCCATCAATAAGAAATTGTTTATTAAAATATTGAGCTTTTAACTCACCTGTCATTTTTGTTTCTTTAAAAGCTTTTTGTAGATCATCTGCACTTATAAGTGTCGACATTAAACAACATGTAAGCAAACTAAATGTAACTTTTTTCATACTTATTCTCCTAAAATAAAATTTCTAAGCTTTACAATAAATTTTATATTCAAATATATAAAATAATTTGTACTCTTATATCTTTCATTTTAATAAAAATTATTCGCAAGTTTATCGCTTTTAAACTAAATTATTATTAGCTTAAGGTAAAAGTTGATATGCTTTTTAAATGTGTAAATAATACTGTAAATCTTAATATTGGATATTAATAACTTGCAAAATAAACAAATGAGTATACCTTTTATTTTAAAACAAATACTTTATGATTTAAACAGTATTGGTGCTAAGTCTATTTTAGTTGGTGGTTGTGTTCGTGATCATTTTTTAAATATTTCTTGTAAAGATTATGATATTGAAATATTTAATATATATAAAACTGAAGAATTATCTTCAAGTTTAAGTAAGTACTCTAATGTTAAATTTATAGGAAAATCTTTTGGAGTTTTATCATTAAAGATTGATAATGTTAACTTTGATTTTGCCCTTGCAAGAAGTGAAATAAAAACTGGTTTTAAACACCAAGACTTTAAAGTGAATATAAATTCTCCACTAAGTTATAAAGAAGCTGCTTTAAGAAGAGATTTTACTATAAACTCTATAGGATATGATTTTTTTAAAAATGATTTTTTGGATCCTTTTAATGGTATAAAAGATTTAAAATGCAAAAAACTTAAACATATTAATACAAAAACATTTATTGAAGATCCTTTAAGAGTATATAGAGCCATTAGTTTTGCATCAAGATTTGAATTCAATTTAGATAAAACAACTTTTAAGTTATGTAAACAAATGGTTAAAAATAATGATTTAAACTATTTACCAAAAGAAAGAATTTATACAGAATTTAAAAAAATATTTCTTAAATCAAATAAACCATCACTTGCTTTTATATTATTAAAAGATCTTGGTATATTAAAATGTTTTTGTGAATTTAAGGATATAAACTTAGAAGTATTAAGAAGTTTAGATAACTTAGTTAAAGTTATTTACATATTAAATATAAAAGATGAATATAGAATTTTATATCTTTTTTACTGTATTTTATGTCAAAAATTAACCAAAAAGAGTATTCAAACTTTTTTATATAAATTAACAAATGAAAAAAGAATTATACAAATAATAAATAACTTATTAGTGTATCAAAATTGTTTTAATGAAATTACACTAGAAAGTAATTTAACTATAAAACTTAAAAAGCTATCTTTGCATGTTAATATAGAAGATTTAGCAATATTATATTTGTCAAAAATATCAAATACAAATAAAAACAAATGTCAGGACATATTTGAATATATTTTGACAATATCAACAAAATTAAATATAAAAAATAAAGCTATTAAACCATTAATTAATGGAAAGGATTTAATTTCTTTAGGACTAAAACCAAGTAAAAAATTTAAAAATATACTTCAACATGCTTTAGATTTACAAATTGAGAAAAATTTAACCAAAGATAAAATTCTTAAACTTTTAAAGGTAACTCTATTGTAAAGTTTGCTCCTATATATGTTTGATTACTATATTTATAATGTTCATTTTTAACAGATATTTTTCCATTCATATGTTTTTCAATAGTGCTTTCTATTAAAAATAAACCTATTCCTGTATTCTGTCCTTGATGCTTAGTAGTAAAGTATGGTTCAAATATTTTATTAATAATATTTGCTTTTATTCCACCACCATTATCCTTTATCTTTATAATTGCTTTATAATTTTCTTTATAAATATCAATAAAAATATATTTTTTATCTGGATTATTTTTAATTAAGACATCTTTTGCATTATTTAAAATAGTTATAAATATTTGAATTAAAGCATTATCATTATTTTTGATTTTAAAATTTTCAATATTACTTATAATTTGTATATCGTAACTATTGAACTTAGTTTTTAATATTTGCATCGTTTTATATAATATTTCTTCAAATTCAAGTAAAAATATTTCTTTATTTGGTGTAAAATAGTTTTTAAAATTATTAATGGTTGAGGATAAATCTTGTGTTGATTTATTTATTTGTTCCATTGATTCTAGTAAAAAATCATCATTTAATAAATTTAGATCTTGTTGTAATTTTACCCCACTTGCTACTGTTGATATTACATTTAATGGCTGTCTCCATTGATGAGCTATATTTTCTAAAATTTCATTCATTGCAAGCATAGTTGACTTTTGCAATAATCTTCTTTCTTTGTCTTCTATTTCTTTGATACTTAGTTTAGAAATATTTTTTTGCTTTTGTATTTCTTTAATATATTCATTTTTATTATTTGTTATATTAAAAATATTTAGAATAATAACTTTTCTTTTTTTAAATATAAAAGATGATGATAAATTTAACCTAAGTATCAATTTATTGTTATTTTTATCTTCAAAATCAATTTCTTTATCTTGTACTCCTTGATCAAATAAATATAAAAAAGATAATACTTCTTTTCTTTGTATATGTTTATTTTTATAAACTTGGTGTATTAATTGTTCAATTGTAGTAAAATTGTTCATATTATATTTGCTAAAATTTTGCCATATATTATTAGACATTAATATTTTGCCATCTTCATCATATACTATTATTGAATGAAAAAAAGTGTTAATAATAGTTTTAAGTCCAAGTTCAAGATTATAGTCATTTGTATAATATGTATTAATTATAATATATGTTATATATGTTGAAGTAAAAATATATATAAATCCTATAATTATATTATTAACATTAAGACTTAAGAGATTAAACATTATTTGAATAAATACTAAAAATATAATACAAAAAAGTAAATACAGTAGAGTAATAATCATAGGCATATTAATTTGTTTAAACATAAGCAACTTCTTATTTTATATAATAAATATTTTAGCTAACATTAAAAAACTAAAAAAACCAACAATATCAGTAACTGTTGTTAATAATACTGTGCTTCCTACAGCTGGATCAATATCTAATCTTTTAAGTAATAAAGGAATAGATGCTCCAAAAAAACCTGCTGTAAACAAATTTATAAGCATAGATACAGCTATTACTATTCCTAATACTAGCATATTAAACCAAAAATATGCAATTATTCCCATAATAATAGCAAATAAAATACCATTAAAAATAGAAATAAATATTTCTTTTTTAATGGCATCTTTAGCATTTTCTTTATCAATATCTCCTAATGCCAATTGTCTAACCATAACAGCTAATGTTTGAGTTCCTGCATTACCACCCATTGATGCAACTATTGGCATTAAAATTGCTAAAGGAATAAGAGCTTGAATTGTTTCATCAAATATACCTATTACAAATGATGCCATAATAGCTGTTCCTAAATTTAAGCACAACCAAATAGCACGTTTTTTAGCAGTTATTATTACTTTATCATCATTTTCAACATTTTGACTAACTCCTGCTAACTGATACATTTGTTCTGTAGCATTTTCTTCAATAACATCTAAAATATCATCTGATGTAATTCTTCCCATTAATACATTTTTATATCCAACAACAGCAATTACAGAAAAATCATATTGTTCAAATTGTTTAGCTACTTCATCAATGTTTTCATTATCTTGAACCAAATAAGGTTTAAATCTATTTTCGTCATTCAAAGATAATATTTCTTGATATGTTTTATTAAAATCAAAAATAATTAAATCTTCTAATAAAATTGAAGCTATTAATGTTTTTTCATCATTAACAATAAAAACCTGATGAATATTATCTAGCTCATTGTCTTCTTTATTTTTTTTTAATCTTTTAATTGAATTGCCTATGTTTTCTAATAAATTTGCAGAAAATAATTCTGTTTGCATATATGCTCCAGCTTCATTTTCTTCATATCTTTTTAACCAGTTTATATCTTTTTGATCTTCAATTTCTAAAGCATTAAAAACTTTTTTTGCTTTTTCTTCATCATGTTCTTCAATTTCTTGAAAAATATCAGTTGCATCATCAGACTCTAGTTCTTCTACGG
>JADGEG010000130.1 GCA_016744485.1 Arcobacter sp.
AAGCTACTTAATACAATATTTTTTATTTTACACTAAAAAATATTTTCTACAAAATATCTATGATTTACTTCTTTAATATTAAGTTTTAAATCAAAAACTTTTGACACATTTGCACTTGTCATTAAGATATTTTTTTTACCTTGTTTATATATTATATTATTATGTATTAATGCTACATTTGTAATTTCTTCAAAAATTTCTTCTAAATGGTGAGTTATTATTATAATACTTAATTTTTTACTTAATTGTTTTAATAAAAGTATAAACTCATGTTGAGCTTTCATGTCTAAACCAGAACTTGGTTCATCTAAAAGTAAAGCTTTTGGTTTATGTATTAATGCTCTTGCTATAAGACATTTTCTTAGCTCTCCTGTTGACATTTGGTATGATTTTTTATTTCTAAGTTTTGATAAATTTAATTCTTTAATAATTTCATTGGTTTTTGCTATTTGCTTTTTTGTGTAAATATGATGTTGCATTTTTCCTAAGCTAGAATAAAAAGATGAAATAATAATATCATAAGCAGTAGAATTTTTAGCATTATAAATAAATTCATTTTGTAAATCACCTGTAACTAAACCTAAATAATTTTTTAGTTCACTTATGTTCCATTTTTCTTGTCCAAATATTTCTTTTTTAAACTCACAATTAGTATTTGGATATAAATCATTTGACATTAATTTAAGAAGTGTAGTTTTACCAGAACCATTAGCACCTAGTATAACCCAATGTTCACCTTCTTTAATAGTAAGATTTATATTTTTTAGTACTGCAAACCTATAATCATAAGATACAGATACATTTTTAAAATTTATAATATTCATTATTTCCCTTTTAAAATATAAATAAAGTATTAAAAAAAAATTTGATACAATTACGTATATTTATAGCATTGTACAATGTTAAAAGGTAAAATATGCTAAGTGATAAAAATTTTATTAATATTGCTCATGAAATTGCAAGTGCATCAAAATGTGTATCCAAATGTGTTGGTGCAGTAATTGTAAAAAATGGTAGAATATTATCTACAGGTTATAATGGAACTCCTAGTTCTTATGTTAATTGTTCAAAGTATTGGGATGATAAATACACAAAAGAACATCATGAATGGTCAAAAATTTATGAAATTCATGCCGAAATGAATGCAATTATTTGGGCAGCAAGAAAAGGTATATCAATAGAAGATGCCACAATTTATGTCACTCTTGAACCTTGTAGTGAATGTTCTAAAAATTTAATTGCATCAGGAATTAAAAGAATTGTATTTGATAAACATTACGAACATACTAATTCATCCTTAATATCAAAATTTTTAAGAGATAATAATGTAAGTATTGAAAAGATTAGTATTTAAAAAGTAAATAATACTTTGTATTAATATTATAGTTTGTGTAAGTTTATTTATGATAGGATTTCATCTTTAAATTGTGCGTCTGTGGCTTAACTGGATAGAGCACTGGGTTTCGGCCCCGGTGGTTACAGGTTCGAATCCTGTCAGGCGTACCACTAAGAACACTATTCTAAAATTTCCTAATTTATTTAGTATAATTTATAAAAAGTGTCTTATTTTATTAAAATATTAAATTTAATATTTTAAACCTTCTTTTAATAAACTTCTTTTTATTTTTTCTATTAAGTGATGTTTATTTTTACACCATAAGGGTGCTAAAAGTGAACTATCATCAATACCAGCTGTCACTCTTTGAACAGAAATATGAGCAGGCAAAGATTTAATAGATTTAATAACAGTATCAATATATAGTGTTTCACTTATTGGTATAAATTTACCTTTTTTAAATTGAGATGTTAATATAGTATTTTTTACTACATATAATGGGTGAAATTTAATTGAATCAATATTTAATTCTAAAGTTTGTTCTAATGTTTTTAGCATCATTTCTTGAGTTTCATCAGGGAGTCCATAAATTAAATGAGCACAAACATTAAGACCTTTGTTTTTTGTTCTTATAATCCATTTTCTCATATTATCAGAATCATCACCACGATTGATTTTTTCTAGTGTTTCATCATAAAAAGATTGTATTCCATATTCAATCCAAATCTCTTTTGTTTTTGCTAAGTCTTCTAAATAATTTAAAATTTCATCCGTTACACAATCTGTTCTAGTACCTATGCTTAGACCTATTACATCATCAAAACTTAATGCTCTTGTATATAATGTTTTTAAAGTATCAAAAGGAGCATAAGTATTGGTAAAAGATTGGAAATAAACTATAAATTTTTTTGCTTTGAATTTATTTTCTAAAACTTTTTTACTTGCATAAAATTGCATTTGTAATTGTTTTAATTGATTATTCAAATATATATTATTTTTTGTCAAAGGATTTAATTTAAATTTATTATTATTGTTATTTTCGTTTAAATTAGGTGAAAATGAATCATTTTCACAAAAAGTACAACCACCGTGTGCTACTGTTCCATCAATATTAGGACAGGTAAAACCTGATATTGAAATAGGTACTTTATATACTTTTTGCCCAAATTTATTTCTAAAATATTTTCCTATTGTTAAAATGTCTTTTAAATTATTATCCATTATTTTTTATAAAGTAATCCCCATTAAAACTTTCTAAAGCATAATTTCTTTCAACTCCAATTGCACTAACTAAATCATCAATTGATAAATATTCAAGAGTATCAGCTCCAATGTGAGAGCATATTTCATTTTTATTCATAGAAAAAGAAATCAATTCTTCTTTATTAGGAGTATCAATTCCATAATAACAAGGAAATTTAATTTCAGGACTTGCAACTCTAAAATGTACTTCTTTTGCTCCTGCATCTTTAAGCATTCGCACTATTCTTTTTGATGTAGTTCCTCTTACAATTGAATCATCAATTACAAGTAAAGATTTACCTTTAATTAACGATCTCATAGGTGAGAGCTTCATTTTAACCTTTAGCGATCTCATTTCTTGAGTAGGCTCAATAAATGTTCTTCCTATATAATGATTTCTAATAATCCCATATTTAAAAGGTATACCACTTTCATTGGCATAACCCAATGCGGCAGGAACTCCAGAATCAGGAACGGGAACAACCATATCAATTTTAATATTATTATTTCTATCATTTAAAGCTAACGTTTTACCCATATTTTCTCTTGTTTCATATACAGTTTTATTATCAATTACAGAATCAGGTCGTGAAAAATATACATATTCAAATGCACAAGGTCTATATTCTTCTTTAAATAATTGAATAGATTCAGGTTCTTCTTGTTTATTATTAAAAATTAACATTTCACCTGGTTTAATATCTCTTATAAACATAGCATCTACAAGTTCAAAAGCACAAGTTTCAGATGCAACGACATAACCACCTGATTTTATTTTTCCTAAAGACAAGGGTCTAATGCCATATTTATCTCTAATAACAAATTGTTTTGAACGAGATTGAATAATAAAACAAAAAGCACCTATAGTTTTATCTAATGCCTCTTTTATTCTATCTCTTAATTTATTTTTTGAAGATCTTGCTATTAAATGCACTAAATTTTCAGAATCCAAACCTGATTGAAAAATAGCTCCATCGTTAATTAATTCTTGTCGTACTTCACTTTTATTTATTAAATTTCCATTATGCACAATCGCAATTTCACCTAATTTATATTTGGCAAAAATAGGTTGAGTATCATCAAGAGTATCTCCTCCTGCTGTTGAATATCTATTGTGACCTATTGCCATATTTCCTTTTAACAGGCTTAAAGTATTTTCTTTAAATACTTCAGAAACTAAACCTCTTTTTTTAAATGTACTAATTTTACCATTTGCAGAAGAAGAAATACCACTTGCTTCTTGACCTCTGTGTTGCATTGAAAATAAAGCTAAAGAAGCTAATCTTGCAGCATTTTCATTACCATATATACCAACTATTGCACACATAAATTAAACCTTATATTAAATAATTTTTATATTCCAAGACAATCATTAATAGAGTATAGCCCTGCTTCTTGATTAATCAACCATTTAGCTGCTCTAATTGCACCTTTTGAAAATGTATTTCTTGAAGTTGCTGTATGGTTTAATTCTATAAATTCACCATCATTATAAAGTCCAAGAGTATGACGACCAACTATATCACCACCTCTTAAACTCATAACTGCTATTTCATCTTTAGTTCTTGCTCCAATTATTCCATCTCTACCTGAAATTCTAACCAAATCTAAGTCTAAATCTCTAGCTTTTGCTACATTTTGTGCAAGTGTTAATGCTGTTCCTGAAGGTGAATCTACTTTATGCCTATGATGTTGTTCTACAATTTCAATATCAAAATCTCTCAATGCTTTAGAAGCTAAAATGGCTAATTTGTTTAAAACAGCTACACCTAAACTCATATTTGTAGCATATAAAATAGGTACTTTTTTACTAGCTTCAATTAATAAATTTTCTTGATGTTTATTAAAACCAGTTGTCGCAATTACTAAGGGTTTATTGCCTTTATTTTCAACAATTTGATTTAAAAGTTCTTCTGTCGCACTTGGAGCTGAAAAATCTATAACAATATCCGATACATTTAAAATACCTTCCATGTCATTTGTCACTAAAGTACCCTCTGGTACATTTTTTTTTAATTCATAAAATATATGACACGCACAAAGATTGGTTTCTTCATCTAAAATTAAATCATCTATTAATAATGATCCTACTCTTCCAGTACTTCCTATAATTCCTACATTAATCATTTATTTTATCCTAAATATTCTATTATATTAACAGCAGCTGTTGAACCATCACCTGCTGCACATACTACTTGTTTTGCTGCATCAATTCTAACATCACCTGCTGCATAAAGACCTTTAATATTTGTTTGCATTCTTAAATTGACTATTATTTCACCTTGTTCATTTGTGTCACATAAAAAACTTCCATCATCTTGTTTTAAAGGTTCATTTAAAACATCTCTTCCTACAAATACAAATACACCTGGAACATCTAATTGTTTAATTTTTTTATCAATTTTTGATTTAAGAATTAAACCATTTACTCCCATATTATCACCAATTACTTCCTCCACATCTACATTACTAACTTCTTCTATATTTTTACAAGCTTTCATATGTTTAATTGTAACAGGTGCTGCTCTATATGTATCTCGTCTATGAACTAAATAAACTTTTGAACACATTTTTGATAAATATATAGCTTCTTCTAATGCTGAGTCACCACCACCTATTAATGCCACTTCTTTACCTTTATAAAAAAAACCATCACAAGTAGCACAAGTAGAAATTCCTCGTCCAAAAAATTTATCTTCACCTTTAAATCCAGCCCGTCTAGGTACAGAACCCGTTGCTAATAAAACAGATTTTGCTTCGTATGTTGAACCATCAGACATACTTAAAGTAAATATTTCATTTTCTTTTGCAACTTTAGAAACTTGTTTTACTTCATGTTTTAATCCAAATTTTTGGCATTGTTCTGGCCAAGATTCCATTAGCTCCATTCCTGTCATTAATGAGCTTTGTCCAGGATAATTTTCAATTTCGCTACTTCCAGTTATTTGTCCCCCAAGTAGTCCCATATCAAACATAACAACATTATTCAAACCACCTCTTGTAGCATATAACCCAGCAGTTAAACCAGCAGGTCCTCCACCAATAATTGCTAAATCTAACATTTAAACTCCTATTATAATTTTAGAACCATTATACTAAAATATATTAAGTATAAGTTTAAAATTTTTGATCAATTTAGTTATTTTTTGATACAATCATGAACTATGAATTTTTTTTTAAAAAACAAATATAATATTCTTTTATTATTATTAATTGTATTATTGATATGTTTATGTATTTTAAATCTATCTAATAT
>JADGEG010000131.1 GCA_016744485.1 Arcobacter sp.
ATCCTAGCATTTATGAAGCCTTTTAATAATATATAGTACTTATTTTATCTAAATTATGGTTTTGACTTGGTTAGCTGTAGTTTTTAGAGATGCCCATATTAAGCTAAAGTAGGAAGTTTGTTATATATTTAAATATTTTATCTTTTTCTTTGTTTCTTTTCTTTATAATGCACTCAAAGAAAAACCTTATTTTTTATTAAGGGTATAATATATAAAAGGATAGATATGGGATTAGGAGTAGGAATAGTAGGCTTACCAAATATAGGAAAATCAACAACTTTTAATGCTTTGACAAAAGCTCAAAATGCACAAGCACAAAATTATCCATTTTGTACAATTGAACCAAATAAAGCAATTGTTCCAGTACCTGATAAGCGACTTGATGCACTAGCTAAAATCGTAATTCCAGATAAAATACAACACTCAACTATTGATTTTGTAGATATTGCAGGTTTAGTAAAAGGTGCTTCAAAAGGTGAGGGCTTAGGAAATAAATTTCTATCAAATATTAGAGAAGTTGAAGTTATACTTCATATGGTTAGATGTTTTGATGATGAAAATATAGTCCATGTGGAAGGAAATATTGATCCTTTACGGGATATTGAGATTATAGAAACAGAGTTAATTTATGCTGATATTGCTCAGCTAGAAAAGAAAATACAGAAATTAAGTAAAGATGCTAAATTTGATAAAAATGTAGCTTCTCAATTAAATTTAGCACAAGATTTATTAAAGCATATAGAAGAGTTACAAGCTGTTAGTTCTTACGAAAATAAAGAAGATGAAGCTTTTATATCTCTTGATAAAGAATTAAGATTTTTATCAAATAAAGCTATTATATATGGAGCTAATGTTGATGAAGACACTTTAAGTGAAGGTACAAATTCTTATGTAGAAATACTTAAAGAACATGCTTTAGGTATAAATGCAGATCTTATAATTCTTTGTGCTAGTATTGAAGAAGAATTAATAGGTCTACAAGAAGATGAAGCACAAGAATTTTTGGAAGATTTAGGAATAAAAGAATCAGGTTTGGAGCAAATAATTCATAAAGCTTTTGATAAGTTAGGACTTCAGTCGTATTTTACAGCAGGAAAGATAGAAGTTAGGGCTTGGACTATAAAAAAACAAACAAAAGCACCACAAGCGGCAGCTGTTATTCATAATGATTTTGAAAAAGGTTTTATTAAAGCAGAAGTAATAGCATATGATGACTTTATAAGTTTTGGTGGTGAGCTTAAATGTAAAGAAGCTGGTAAACTAAAACTTGAGGGAAAAGATTATATCGTTCAAGATGGAGATGTTATGCACTTTAGGTTTAATGTTTAATTTTTTTGTTAAATTTAGATCTAATTAATGTAAAAAATAATTTTTTATTTAAATTAAGTCTCTTTGTGTTAAAATCAAGCTGAATTTTGTAAATTTTATTAAAAAGGAAATGATTGGAACAAATAGGCATATTAAGAGATGGTCAAATATATGACCTTCAAACTGCTGAAACTTTAAACATTCAAGGAGATGCAATAAAAGCTGATAATTCACCTGAATCTTTAGAGATTTTAAGACATTCGTGTGCTCACATGATGGCTCAAGCAATACAAGAATTATATCCTGAAGCTAAGTTTTTTGTAGGACCTACTGTTAAAGAAGGTTTTTACTATGACTTTAAAGTTGAATCAAAAATATCAGATGACGACTTAATAATAATCGAAAAGAAGATGAAAGAAATTGCTGGAAGAAAACTTCCAATAAAAAGATATGATACAACAAGAACTGAAGTTTTAAAAAAATTTGTAAATGATGAGTTAAAGCAAGCTGTTTTAAACAATATTACTGATGAGACTTTGATCTTATATAAGCAAGGAAATTTTGAAGATCTTTGTAGGGGTCCTCATATGCCAAATACAAGAATGATAAGAACTTTTAAACTAACAAGAGTTGCAGGTGCTTATTTAGGTGGTGATGAAAAAAATGAAATGATTACAAGAATTTATGGAATTGCTTTTTTTGATAAGAAACAGTTACATGATTATGTTCGTATGTTAGAAGAAGCTAAAAAAAGAGATCATAGAAAACTTGGAAATGAGTTAGAACTATTTGCATTTAACGAAGATGTTGGAGCAGGACTTCCTTTATGGTTACCAAATGGTGCAAGACTGCGATCTAAATTAGAGCATATTTTGTATACAGCTCATAGAATAAGATCTTATCAACCAGTTAGGGGTCCAGAACTTCTAAAATCTGATATGTGGAAAACTTCTGGACATTATGCAAATTATAAAGAAAATATGTATTTTACAACAATTGATGAACAAGAATATGGTTTAAAACCTATGAATTGTGTGGGTCATATACAAATTTTTAAAAATAAACTAGTTTCGTATAAAGATTTACCAATGAAGCTTTTTGAATATGGAGTTGTTCATAGACATGAAATGAGTGGAGCAATGCATGGTTTATTTCGTGTACGAGAGTTTGCTCAAGATGATGCACATATTTTCTGTACACAAGCTCAAATTAAAGAAGTTATTTTTGAAGTTCTAGAATTTGTTGATGCTTTAATGAAAATGTTTGATTTTAAATACTCTATTGAGGTTTCTACAAAACCTAAAAAAGCTATAGGGGATGATAGTTTTTGGGAAACAACAACTAAAGGTATTATGGATGCTTTAGATGAAAATAATATTTCATATGGTATTGATGAGGGTGGAGGAGCATTTTATGGTCCAAAAATTGATATTAAAATAACAGATGCCATTGGAAGACAGTGGCAGTGTGGAACGGTACAAGTTGATATGAATTTACCATCAAGATTTAATGCTGAGTATATAAATTCCGAAGGTGAAAAAGAACAAGTAGTGATGATTCATAGAGCTATTTTAGGATCTTTTGAAAGATTTATAGGAATATTAACAGAACACTGTGCAGGGGAATTTCCTTTTGCAATTGCACCAACACAAGTTATATTTATACCAATTGCTGATACTCATATTGAATATGCAAAAAAGTTAAATGAAGAGTTAGTGTATAATGATATAGATGGTGAGATTTATTCAATGAATGAAAGTTTGAATAAAAGAGTAAGAATGGCTGAAAAAAGAAGAGTTCCTATGATAGTTATTTTAGGTGATGAAGAAGTTCGTAATCAAACAATAGCTTTAAGAAATAGAAGAACAAGAGAACAATCAAATATGAGTAAAAAAGAATTTTTACTTATGTTAAATAAAATTAAAAAGGAGAGTAACATTTGAATAAAAATTCTAAAAAAAATACCGTTATAATGAATGATGATATTACATCAAGAGAAGTTAGATGTATGGGTGATGATGGTACGAATTACGGTATCATTTTAACACATGATGCACTTTTAACAGCTGATGATTTAGGTTTAGATTTAGTATTAATAGCACCTGATGCGAAACCACCAGTTGCAAAAATTATGAATTATGGTAAATTTAAGTATCAACAAGAAAAAAAGAAAAAAGAAGCAAGAAAAAACCAAAAAACAATTGTTTTAAAAGAAATCAAACTTTCTGTTAAAATTGCTGATAATGATATATCTTATAAAGTAAAACATGCAAGAAGTTTTTTAGAAGCAGGAAATCATGTAAAATTTAGAGTTTTTTTAAGAGGAAGAGAAATGGCTAATCCGCAAGCAGGTGTTGAAGTATTAAAAAGAGTTTGGCCTATGGTTGAAGACTTAGCAGTTATGGAAAAAGATCCAAAACTTGAAGGAAGATATGTTAATATGATGGCATTGCCGAAAAAAGACCATTAAGATATATTTTAATTTTATGCAAAAATATTGTTGTTTTTGATTGAGGATAATTTATCTTTTTTTAAAATATTTTTAAATATAATTTGTAAACAAAAGGATTTATAATGATAAGAGGTTTATACACAGCAGCAACAGGAATGAATTCTATGCAACATCAAATTGATGTTACTTCAAATAATATATCCAATGTTAATACAATGGGTTTTAAAAAAGACAGAGCTGAGTTTCAAGACTTGATGTATGAAAGCTTAAATTATACAGCAGGACAAACATCACAAACTACAACTAATCCTACTGGTATGAATGTTGGTCTTGGTGTTAGAGTTTCAGGAGTACAAAAGAATTTTTTAGAAGGTGATTTAAAATTAACATCAAACAAGCTAGATATTGCTATTGAGGGAAATGGATTTTTTAAAATTACCCTGCCAGATGGAGAAACATCTTACACTAGAAATGGAGCATTTAAACTTGATGATGAAGGTAGTGTTGTAAATGGTAATGGATATAAACTTGATCCTGAAATTGTAGTACCTAGTAATATTGTTGACTTATCAATAGGAAAAGATGGGATAGTAACAGCGACTAATCCAACAAGTGGTGATATTGTTAATCTTGGTCAAATTACAATAGTTGATTTTATAAATCCTGCTGGTTTAAAAGCAGTAGGTGGTTCTTTATTTAGACAATCAAGTGCATCAGGAAATCCAATCGAAGCAAATCCATCAAGTGATCAATTTGGAAGTTTAAGGCAAGGAATGATTGAATTATCAAATGTTAAACTTGTAAATGAAATGGTTGACTTAATAACAGCACAAAGAGCTTATGAAGCCAATTCTAAAGCTATTACAACAACAGATAGTATGTTAGATATTGTAAATAGATTAAAAAGATAAATGATTTTTCTTTATGAAATTAGAAGAGTTAAAAAAAATTAGAGAAAATAATTTTTTAAAATATAAGAAGAAAAAGAAAGAATATTATTTAAAACGAAAGGTACAAAATAAATCTAAAAATAAAGAGTTTATAGATTATGAAGTAGAATTAAACGATAATAATTTTAAAGATAAGATGCAACAAATAGTAAAAAGTCAAAAAGAATATGTTGATACTAGAGTAGATAAAATTATCTTAAAAATTGAAGAGTATAAATTACAAAAATATAATTATTATCAAAATAATAAAAAGAAAAGATTAGATTATGATAAAGAATATCGTGAAGCTAAGAAAGATAAATTAAAAAAATATAGAAAAAAATACTATGAGAGAAATAAGAAATAAAATACAAAAGAGTATATTATGGCAGAAAATGAAGATGATGATGAATTAAGTGTTGATGATTCAAGTTTAGAAGAAGTTATCGAATCTAAAACTGAAACAAAACCTGATGATATGACAATACAAAATGAAAAAGACTTCAACTCAGAAGATAAAAATAATAAAATAAAAAAAATATTATTTTTTTTAATTGCTTTTTTAAGTTTTAGTATAATAGTTGTTTTAATTTTATATTTTAGTGATTTTTTTAATGTACAAGCAATTTCTAGCTCAAATGAAAAACAAAATAAAATACAAGTACCTTTAGAAAAAAATGAAAATGATTTCATTGAAACTGATATTGATATTAGTAAATTGAATAATAAATTAAAGCTTTTAACAAAAAAAGAATTGAATTTTGATAATGATGAGGAAATAAAAAAAGAAAAAAAACTTGAAGAAAAAAAGATTTATGAAGATAAAAAAAAGTTTGATGAGTTTAAAAAACAAGCAAGAATAGAAGCCAGACTTGAAGAAGAACAAAAAAAATTAGAAGAAGAAAAAAAGAAGCTAGAAATACAAAAACAAGAATTAGAAAAAAAAAGAGATGAGCTAGAAAAGCTTCAAGAAGAAAATATGTATAAAAAAATAAAAAAAGAACTTGAAAATAAAACCTTGGAAAAACAAAAAGAAATTAAAAAAATCAAATATAAGTCTAATCCTAAAGTAGATCTCAAAGATAACAAAACCAAACAAGTAGAT
>JADGEG010000132.1 GCA_016744485.1 Arcobacter sp.
TTATAAACCTTTTGATATAGATTCTTTTATTATTCTAAGGCATGATAAAACTCCTACATATAACTATGCTTGTGCTATTGATGATATGTTATTAGATATTTCAACAGTTATAAGAGGAGAAGATCATTTATCAAATACACCTAAGCAAATATATATAAGAGATATATTAGAATATAAAAAGAAAATAAGTTATATTCATTTGCCTATAATTTTAAATGCTACAAGTGGCAAAAAAATGAGCAAACGAGATAATGAAAGTTCAGTTAAATGGTTAATAAGTGAAGGTTTTTTACCTTGTGCAATTGCGAATTATCTTGTATTAATTGGCAATAAAACACCTTGTGAAATCTTTAGTTTAGAAGAAGCTATAAAATGGTTTGATATAAAAGCTATATCAAAAAGTGGAGCGAAGTTTGATATTAATAAATTAAGATTTATTAACAAAAAACATTTAGAAAATATAGATGAAGTAAGATTATCAAAAATCTTAGGTTTTGATGATAAAGATATTGGAAAACTAGCAAAACTTTATCTTGAAGAAGCTAGTACAATAAAAGAATTAAAATCTAAAATCGACTTAATGTTTTCTACAAGATTATTGTGTGTTGGTTTTAAAGATGAATTTGATATCTTAAAAAATATTATATCTCAAGGAAAATATTTTGATGATTTTGATGATTTTAAAGCTTATCTTGCTCAACAAAGTGGATTAAAAGGGAAGTTTTTATTTAAACCTTTAAGATATATCTTAACAGGTGCGAATGATGGACCAAACTTATCTGATATTTATCCACTAGTTAAAAATTATTTAGGAGAAATTGTAAAATGTTAGATGCTTTTGTAGGTTCGTTGTTAATACTTATAGTTATGATAGTTTCATTATATAAATGGATTATCATTGCAGCTGTTGTTTTATCTTGGTTAAAAGTGGATAAAGAAAATATTCTTGTGCAAATAATACATTTAATTACACAGCCAGTTTTTAATTTATTAAAAAAATATATTCCAACTCAATATAATAATATAGATTTTGCTCCAATGATTATTATTTTAATATTGGTTTTAATAGAAACATTTTTTGGTAGATTAGCAATAGGTATGTAATGGTATGCTAAAGAAGATTATTTATTCAAGTTTTTTTGTTACTTTCTTAGCTTTTTCTAGTGAATTAACTACAATAAAAAATGAAACATCTTCTTTTAAACCAAGTTTAGAATTTTTAAAAAATAAACCAAGATCTTATGCAAAAGATTTTTATATAAATCAATTCTTACAAACAAACATAAGTCCACAAGATGCTTTAATTGCCCTAGGGATGAGTAAAAATGTTAATAAAAAACTTTTTATTAGCTTTGCAAAAAAATTTAAACACGATGAAACTTTAGCTGTGGCTCAATGTTTACAAATGAGTAATAAAAACTTAATAAAATCGTACTCAACTTGTATTAAAATAGGTTTGAGCATATTAGATATTACAAAATTAAGTGTAAGTGATGCGCAAGTAGTATATAAAAAAATTAAAAATAAATATCCATATTTGGCAAAACAAGTTAAAATATTATCTTCACCGATGCCTTTTTCTAAACTTATATCATCTTCAAAGAGTAATTTTTATGCTTTATATTTTGGTGTTGGTTTGAAATATCGAAGTAGATATTTTAATTATAAAATACCAAATAAAACTTTAAAAAAAATTTCTCAAGATAAAAAAAGATTTAATAAATTTATAAAGTATTCAATTACAAATGTCAAACTAAAAAATATTCATAAATCTTTACTTCTTGTAGATGATATAGGATTAAATCATCTATCTTCTTTTTTTTTAGCTCTTAATGCAATAAAACACAATAAATTAAGTCATGCATCTAAGTATTTAGATAATGCTTTAAATAAAGCATATTATAGAATGGAAAAAGATAAAGTTTTATTTTGGCAATATTTACTAAATAAAGATGAAATGTTATTAAAAAAATTAGCTCTTAGTTGGGACAATAATATTTATTCTTTATATGCAAAAGAATTAACTAATGCAGAAATTAATAATATAGACTATTTTATAAGATTAGAAGAACCACAGTATATACTTTATGACTTTGATACTAAAGATCAGTTTGCTTGGATTAAAATTTTAAATAATATACAAACAATAAGTCAAAAAAAAATGGAATTTTATAAAAGTGCTTTTATTACAAATGAAACAGTAGCTCATTTAGCATTTATTTTAGAAAGATATTATGCTTATAGACGATCTTATTTTATTACACCTTTTGAAGAATATTTAAAAGAATATGACAATCAAAGAAAAACATTAGTTTATGCTATTGCAAGACAAGAAAGCAGATTCATTCCTTCATCTATTTCTACTTCATTTGCACAAGGTGCTATGCAAATTATGCCATTTTTATCAAAATATATTGCACAACAATTAAATGAACATTATGATATATATCAACAGTTTGATGTGCAAACTAATTTACGATATGCTAATTATCATTTAAATGATTTGGAAATTTTTTTTAAGCATCCTTTATTCTTAGCTTATGCTTATAATGGAGGAGGGGGATATTTAAACTCTCAATTAAAAAATGGTTTATTTACTAATAAAAGTCAATACGAACCTTTTTTAAGTATGGAATTAATCTCATATAATGAAACACGAAAATATGGTAAAAAAGTTCTTGCTAATTATTATATTTATTATAATTATTTTGAAACAAATAAAGAAGATAAAATAACATTACAATTTCTTTTTGACACCATAGAAAACAAAGTAAAATAAAATTTTATTATCAAACTTAATTAGAAACTTTAAAATAGCTATATATATGATACTATAAAGTTGATATTTAGGTACAACTAATAATCTCCACCTCTAATATATTCTTCATACCTTGCTATTGCATTTCTGTTTGTACCGTTTCCCTGTTGTCCAAATTGTGAGAACCTTCCAGTTTGTATATAATCTGCTCTAATTTCTGCTAATAACTTAATATCTTCAATTTGATAAATATCAATATTTTGACTTGTTTCTTCTAAATAGTGTTTGGATATAGAATTAATTGCGCCTGAATACTGTTTTGCTGTAGTTTGTTTTTTCCCATTTTGAATTAACCATTCTTCAAATTTATCTTTTTTGTTTCGTGTATAATTTAAATTTCTTGTTTTTACATTATTATTTGCAATGTTAGTTGATGATATATTCTCTTTTTTTTCTAAAATTGAAATAGATAGTTTATTCATAGTGTCTGTTATAGTTTTTATATCCCAGTTTTCTTGTAAATCATTAATAATGAATTCTTCCAATTTATTTTTATATTCATTTGAAATTAATTTTTCAAAAAGTTTTTTTTGATGATTTTTTGAAGCTAGTTCTTCTAGTCTTTTTTTAGCAAATTTTTCTAAAGTTTCATAAGAAAAAAGTTCTTTTTTAAATAAGTTAATAAATACTAAATTCTTTTCATTATTATTTAAGATTTCTATACTTTGTACAAGAACTGGATATTCTTCTGTATTGTTTTTACTATCGTAATAAACTTGTATTTTATTTCCAATTAGTAAACCATATTCTAATTTTAACTGCCTCATATATGAAAAAAGTTGATTTTTATGTGATTCATTTTCAACATCAAGAGAAGGCTTTTTTACTTCAATAACAAAAGACTCATTTTTATCCAATGACTTTACAATTATATCTGGTATTATTGTTCCTGAACTTCCTAATTGATAACTTTTTCTTAATATAATTTCTTCCTTAACACTACTCCATCCTAATAATGCGAGTACTTGAATTATTTTTTGTTCATATACATCTTCGTTACATGAGTTGGGTATATCATTAAGTGTAAAACATATTTCTTTCCATAGCTCATTCATTTTAGTTCCTTAATTTACAAATTTATATATTTATTTTACAATAATATTTTTTACTAAAATTAAATATTGTAGTATTTAGCGTCTTTATGCCTTACAACTATAGCAGATGTTGTTTATTATGGATGCATTTGAAAAGTATCAGATAACTCTATTCCAAACTCTTCAGGGTTTAATAAATAAAAAATATCTCTATTCATTATTACAATTTCTTTTAGATACTAGATTAAATCACTTATAATACTTTTAGTAAAAATTACTTTAAGGTATATCTTAAGGATTAGAATAAGTAAAATTCAAACTACTACTATCTATAATATGTTCATTATAAAGAGATTCAAAGTCTAAAGTATTCATAGCACTATCTATATCATTTAATATAGGCATAGTATTTTTCAAAGCATATACTTTTATTTGATAAGTATGTACAATACCTAATGGATGTGCTGAAGATATAGATGGTGGCCAAGGTCCTACATATTTGTTTAAAGGATTTGTAATTCCTTGTGCTGTTCTTTGTTTTATACCATTAGCATCAGCATTAGTATGAGTAAAACTCCAATATTCTACTAAAGAAGTAATAATAGATGGTATATTAAATACATTCCAATGTATCCAATTAGAAGTTCCAGCTGTAGTATCATCCATAATAATAGCATAAGAAGATGTATCGCTTGAAGTAGCTTCCCATGTTAATTGAGGAGATATGTTTTCTTTAGAAGTATTTTGATTCATAGGATCATAAGAATATTTAATATCTAAAGCATCACCTTCATTTACACTAGTACTACTTAATTTTAAACCTATATTTAAATTTAAGGTTTTAATGGTTTCATTTCCTGCATCATCTGTGATTGTTAATGTAAATTCTGCACTAGAAGGAGGACTTAAAGGAATGCTTGTTATTTCTTTTCCTGCACTTTGTTCAGAGTATTCCTTCCCATGACTATTAAATGCATAATACCAATGTATTCCATCTTTTGAAACTTTTACATCTGTATCATGATATGTTCTGCCACCTATATAATGTCTCCAAACATGTATTTTATCAATATTAGATTTAGATTCTAAATCAATTTCTAATAATAAAGGACAAGAGCATATCCAAGTTCCAGTAGTAGAGTCTCCGTCTAATAATAGTCCTTGCTTGTTTAATGGTTCCGATAATACTGCATTTGTAAGGTAGTTTCTAAGGATAAAAGGTTTATTAAGTGCTATATTAGTACTTCCATTAAAAACTTTTACTTCATATATTGCACTATCAAGTGATGGACTTCCTGCATCAGACCCATTTTGATATACTCTTATGTACCTATATTTTTTATTTACTAAATTAATATTAGCTAAACTCCAAGTACTACTTGCAATAGGAACACTTCCTAATACTTCACCATCATAAGATATTTCAACACTTTTTCCATTTTCATCACTAGTTCCATTTATAGTAAGATTTAAAGCATCTTGTATAGAAATACTTTGATTATTCGTATGAGAACTTATACTTAAAGTTGGAGTTTTTGTATCAATACTTTGGGTATAAGTGATATTTAAATTAGATAAAGCATTATTTGAATTATCTAATATATTAGAATTAGAAGCTAAACTAAGACTTATATCTCCTTCTATATCATCATTTGCTATTGCAAATAAAGTAAACTCTTTATTACTTATTTTAGTAAAGTCTCCTTTACTAGCATTTGTTAAAGAAATATCACTTATATCAAAGCTTGTTATATCTTCTGAAAATGTAAAAGTAAATAAAATATTCTTATTAGAATTATTTAAAGTATTACTTTGATTATCACTTATACTTAAAGTTGGAGTTTTTGTATCAATACTTTGGGTATAAGTGATATTTAAATTAGATAAAGCATTATTTGAATTATCTAATATATTAGAATT
>JADGEG010000133.1 GCA_016744485.1 Arcobacter sp.
AAAGAATTATTTATAATTTATAATGAATTAGAACTAATTATGGAAAAAATAGGAAATGAAACATATAAAAATATAAAAACAATCAAATCAAAAAGATATGAAGAAACAAGTTCTTTTTTAAGTAAAGATAAATTTGAACAAATACAATATGATATTTATTGGATAGATAGTGATAATATCTATAAAAATCTTTTTTATGATGATCAAAGTGTTGATAATATGTTTAAAAAAGTTATAAAGCACTTAAAAGAGATTGAAATATCAACAGATGAAGCATATAGAAGTGTATATAAAACTCTTAAAAATAAAATAACAAGATGGCAAGAACCATATGAGCTAATAAGAAAAAATAGAGATATCGCTTCTGATCTAGAATTTTCAGCGACAAGGCATTTTGCTGCAAAGGTATACGAAAATATATTAGTAAATTATCATAAAGCAATTTTGGAAAATATTTCAGCTTTAAGGAAAAAATTCGCATATTTTAACGGTGCATTAAGTTATAGTTATATTCAAACTACACAAGCAACTATTTCACACTTTGAACAACAAATAAAAGAATCTATTGAATTATATGAAAAAGAACCTACTAAGTTTTCAGTTCATCATCCAAAAGAAGATGAAATTATTACAAAGTTAAAAGCTAATTTTTCTTTTGAAAAAATAGAAGATTTTTTAACTTCTAAAAGAAATTATTTGTATAAAATCATAAAATATTCAAAAGAACAATATATAAATATAAATGAAGATAGAATAATATTCATATCAGATAAAAAAAATCAATATCTTGAAAAAATATCATCTTTAGAAAAAATAAAAGAAGAGATATAACTTACTACAATATTCAAGTAAATTGCTGTATATTAGAGTGGATATTAAAAAAACTATTTATTGAAATCAATACTATGTATAATAAATATTTCAAAATGCAATAATATAATATATTATTCTAGCATTTATCTTAAATACACAATATTAATTCTCATTATATCTTAATTTAATGTTTAACTTTGTAAAATTACGAAAATTGTAATAAATATATAGGAACAAAAATGTTAAGAGATAAAATTCTATTAAAAAAAAATGGAATAATTTTATATGGAATGACCCCACCAAAAAGTACAAATTCAAGAGATGACTTAGAAGTAATAGCTAAAAAGCACATAAATAGATTAAAAGATCTTGATATTGATGCTTTAGTATTATATGACATACAAGATGAAACACAAAGAACTAATAAAAAAAGACCTTTTCCTTTTATGCAAACAATAAACCCCGATATTTATTCAAAGCAATATTTAAGTACTTTAAATTTTCCAAGTATTATATACAAAGCTATTGGAAAACATACAAAAGAAGAATTAAAACTATGGATTAAACAAAATCAAAATGATGATGCATATTGTGTATTTGTAGGAGCAGCTTCATATAATCAAAAATTAAAAATGACAATGAAAGATGCTTATACTCTCAATAATGAAATGAATTCTAATCTCTTACTTGGAGGTATAACTATTCCTGAGCGTCATAAGCTTAAAGAAGATGAACACTTAAGACTTATTTCCAAAATAAATAATGGTTGTAAATTTTTTATAACTCAGTGTGTATATGATCTTGAAAATACAAAAATATTTTTAACAGACTATGCAAAATATGCAAAAGAAAATAAAAAAGAAATAGTTCCGGTTATGATTACTTTAACACCTTGTGGTTCTGAAAAAACTTTAGAATTTATGAAATGGCTAGGGATTAATATACCAAATTATTTAGAAGAAGATTTAAAAGAATCAAGTGATATTTTAGAAGAATCTATGAAACTATTACTTAATATTTTTGAAGAACTTTTTAAATTTGGAATAAAAAAAGGTATTCCCATAGGATGTAATATTGAAAGTGTTTCTATTAAAAAATTAGAAATAGATGCTTCAATTTTATTAGTTCATAAAATAAAAGATATTATTAAAAAATATACAAAATAATGCTAAATCATAAGATATATTATATATGAGATTAGATTTATTTTTAAAAACAAATTTAAATGTAAAAAGCAGAAATAAAGCAGCTGAGTTAATAAAAGCAAGAAAAATTCAAGTTGATGGTAAAATTGTTAATAAAGCATCTTTTATAGTAAATGAGCATGCTAAAGTTGTGATACTAGAAGATGTTTTTTATGTAAGTCGTTCTGCATATAAATTAAAGTTATTTTTAGATGATATAAATATTAACCTTACTAATTTAAATGCTTTAGATATAGGAAGCAGTACAGGAGGATTTACTCAAATTCTTTTAGAAAATAATATTAAAAGTGTGTCTTGTGTAGATGTTGGTTCTAATCAATTAGATGATATAATAAAAAAAGATAAAAAAATAACATTTTTTGAAAATACAGATATTAGAAAATTTAGCACTTATAAAAAATTCGATCTTATTACTTGCGATGTCTCTTTTATCTCAATTTTATATATAATTGAACATATAGATTTATTAGCTTTTGATAAGATTATAATACTTTTTAAAGCACAATTTGAAGTTGGGTTTAATGTTAAAAGAAATACAAAAGGTGTTGTTTTAGATAAACAAGCAATAAGTAAGTCAAGACTTAAATTCTTAGATAAATGTAAATTATTAAAATGGAAATTAATATATAATGCAAAAAGTAAAATACAAGGAAAAAATGGGAATGAAGAAGAATTCTTCTATTTTAATAAATAAATCTACTATAAGTTCAATAGCATTAGGTGGCTTTGATGGGATGCACTTAGCTCATCAAAAATTATTTTCACACTTAAACTCAAACGGTGCTATTATTTGTATAGATTCAGGACATGCAAGTTTAACACCAAAAGAAAATAGACAAGACCATAGCTCATACCCTGTAATTTTTTATGCACTTGAAGATATTAAACATCTAAGTGGAGAAAATTTTATAAAACTTTTAAACAAAGAATTTCCAAACTTAAAAAAAATAATAGTGGGTTTTGATTTTTGTTTTGGAAAAAACAGAAAGTATTCAACAAATGATTTAAAAATATTTTTTAAAAAAGAAGTTATAGTTGTAAAAGAAATATGTTTTAATAATATTGCTGTTCATTCAAGAATAATTAGACAATATTTAAAGCAAGGAGATATAAAAACTGCAAATGATTTTTTAGATTATAGCTATGCAATAAAAGGGAAACATATTAAAGGGCAAGGTTTAGGAAAAAAAAGCTTTGTACCAACTATAAATGTAGATCTTGAAAAATTTTTAATACCACAAGAAGGTGTATATATAACACAAACAATCATAAATTCTAAAGAATACGATTCTATTTCATTTTTAGGAAAAAGATTAAGTACAAATAATAATTTTGCAATTGAAACTCATATACTAGATAATTATGAAGATAATATCCACGAAATAGTACAAATTAAATTTTATGAAAAATTAAGAGACAATAAAAAATTCAATACCTTTGAAGAATTAAAAGAACAAATATTATTAGATATCAAAAAAACAAAACTTTACTTTTTAAAAAATAGGAAAAAATAAATTAATTTAGATAAAATATACTTATGATAGATAAAGTTTTTGAAAAATACATAAATAAACAATTTGAATTCGATGAAGAAGTTGCTTTAGTATTTGATGATATGTTAAATCGTTCAATTCCTTTTTATAAACAAATGCAAGATTTAAGTATTAATTTTGGACTACAATATTTAAAAAATAATGATAAAGTTTATGATTTAGGATGTTCAACTGCTTCAACTTTAATTGAATTAAATAAACTATGTAAATATAATGTAAACCTTATAGGTATAGATAATTCTGAAGCTATGTTAGATAAAGCTAGAAAAAAATGTAAAGCTTTTGGTGTTAATATTAAATTTTATAATATTGATTTATTAGATGCTAATTATACAGATGCTAAACTTATAATATCAAACTATACCCTACAATTTATTAGACCACTAAAAAGAGAAATCTTAGTAAAAAAAATATATAATTCTTTAAAAGATGATGGAGTTTTTATTTTTAGTGAAAAAATAATTTCATCGAATAAAATATTAGATAAACAATATATAGAAAAATATTTTAATTTTAAAAAAACACAAGGTTATTCAGACTTTGAAATAGCTCAAAAAAGAGAAGCTTTAGAAAATGTACTTGTGCCTTATACAAATGAAGAAAATATTTCAATGGTTCATAATGCTGGTTTTGAACACTGTGAGATACTTTTTAAATGGCTTAATTTTGTAACATATATAGCAATAAAAAATAAAGGACAAAAATGATAAAAATAGGACAAAAAGCACCACAATTTTGTGCATTAAATCAAGATGATATAGAAATCTCTTCTAACGATATACAAGGTCATTGGCTTGTATTATATTTTTACCCAAAAGATTTAACACCAGGATGTACAACACAAGCTTGTGATTTCACCCAAGAAAAAGAAGAATTTGACAATATGGATACTATAATATTTGGAGTAAGCCCTGATGACCCTGCAAAACATAGAAAATTTATTAAAAAAAAGAGTTTAACCCTTACTTTACTATCTGATACAGATAAAAAAATGTGTGAAGACTATGGAGTTTGGAGGCTTAAAAAGTTTATGGGTAAAGAATATATGGGGGTGATTAGAAGTACATTTATTATAAATCCTGATAATATTATTGTGGCTTTTTGGGAAAATGTAAAAGTTAAAAATCATATAGAAGAAGTAAAAACTAAACTGAAACAATTACAAGAATCTAAAACAATATAAAATGACAAAGGAAAATGATAAATGAAAATAATAATTAAATTTTTAATAAGCTCTATAATTGTGTTATTTGTATCTACAAATTTAAATGCACAAACAACAATATGTTATAAACTAGCTTGGAATAAACCATCTTTAATAGAAAAAACAAAATTAAATGGTGGAGAATGTAAAGGAGATTATTCTTTTGATGATATGAAAAAGAAAGGTTGGCTTTTAAAAGATTTAAAAGTAGAAAAAAATAAAATAGGTTTTAATTATGTTTATATCTTATCAAACGATTTAAGTAAATATAATAAAAATATAGTAAAAAATTTAAAATCTGATTTATCTTTTGAAACAATAAAAATAAAATTATACAATATCAAAAATAATAAAGTAAAAATTAATATGGCTAATTTGCAAATAGGACAAAGTGGTATTATTGAACATACTTATAAGAACAATCAAGTTTCCATTGTAGCGGCTGCTTATGTAATAGAATCTACTTCTTCTTATTCTATACTTTCTTTACATCCTTTTTCAAATATTAAACAAGATGCACTTCCTCAATCAAATAGAAAACCTTTAGATGGTGATACCTTAATTTTAAACTATTTATATAAAGCATCTTTAATAATAGCACCAAATCAAGATGCTTTTACAAGCACAAGAGCAAAGTATACAAAGAATAATTTTTTACATTCTGATTTATTTGCGGCACAGTTAAAATATAATATGGAACCACTTCCAAGTAAAAAAACTATTATGAATTTTACCTCTTCACAAAATATTGGTACCTTATTTGTTATTATCAAAGAAAAAGTATATATACTTGATGCAAAAACATTTGTAATTATTGGTACAGATTTTATATCTTATAATTTTAGTGATGGTCAAGAAATACCATTTTATACAAGAGTTAAAAATATTAAAGAATCTAACTTATCTTTAATATCAAAAGAAAATATGTTTGGTTTAAAAACTTTAAAAAATTTATTTAAAGATGATGAAAGAAGTGAAGAAGAAATTCTTCTTGAA
>JADGEG010000280.1 GCA_016744485.1 Arcobacter sp.
TTATATAAATATGTACAAAGATTTCATTTGGTGGCGGAATATTTTCAAAATAAATAAGCTTAGCATCTAATTGCCTACCTTTTTTTGTATCAATATAAATATAATCTTTTGATTGAAAATTAGATAAATAATCATAAATTAAATAAGTTTTTCCAGATCTAGGTGATCCATAAACTATAGTTTTAGGATATATTATTTTTATTTTTCTTTCAATGAAATTTATTTTACTACAATCAAATTCATAACAAAATTCAAGAGTTTGCATATTTTTTAGTGTTTTATTTTTGTACTTAGGTCTATTGCTTCTTTTATAGCATTTTCATAACTTTTTGTATTTAGTACTCTATTGTTTTTATATGCTATATCAAAGGCAGTTCCATGATCAACTGATGTTCTAATGATTGGTAAATTTAAACTAACATTAATACTTTCATCAAAATACAATGCTTTTAATGGTGCTAATCCTTGATCATGATACATGGCTATAAAATATTTATATTTTTGCAAATTATATTTTGAAAAAGCAGTATCAGGTACCAAAGGTTGGGAGAAAAATATTTCCTTTTTCTTTATATTTAGTGTTTGATTTACTTGTGAATTTAAATATTTATTTACATACTTTATAGCTTTTTTTATTTTTATTTCTTCTTTACCCAATATACCATTATCTCCTGCATGTGGATTTAATCCTAAAACTGCTACATTTTTTTCTTTTATACAAGAATAAAAATTTAGTAAAAATTGTATTAATTTTTTTGTTTTAATTTTTTTATGCACTTCTTTTAAAGCAATATGTTCAGTAAATAGTGCAACAAACATTTTTTGACATCCCAACATCATGATGGCATTTTTTTTAAAACTATCACGTAATACTTCAGTATGTCCTTTATAAAATATATTTGCTTTACTCCAAGATTCTTTATTTATAGGCAAGGTTACTATAGCTTTCACTTTATTACTTTTAGCCAAATTTATAGCTTTTAAAAAAGAGTCATATGAATATTGTCCAGATTTTTTAGATGTTTTTGCTTTGTTTATTTGAAAATTTCCATTTACTTCTTGGATAATAAAATCTCTAGGTATTTTTATTTTTAATAATTTACTTGCTTGTTTTAACATTTTTTTATTTATACAATAAATTGGAGAACAAAGTTTTTTAATTTGTTTGTGTTTTTTTAATGCTATTTCAATACCAATACCATTTAGGTCACCAATACTAATAGCTATTTTAACTTTATCTTTCATATTAGTTTTTTCATATCTTTTATTGATTTTTTTAAACCTGTAAAAACTGATCTAGCTATTATACTTTGACCTATATTTAACTCTTCTATTTCTTTAATAGAACTTATTTTTGAAACATTGTGATAATTAAGACCATGTCCAGCTGCTACTTTTAAGTTTAATTTTTTTGCCAATTTTGCAGATTTTTTTATATTTTTTCTAGATTTTTTTAAAAGGTTTTTTAATTCATTTTTACTTAATTCTAAATCTTTTATAC
>JADGEG010000134.1 GCA_016744485.1 Arcobacter sp.
CATATTAGTAAGACAAAGATATTAAAGGATAAGTTACATGAGACATTTTTTAACATTAAAAGATTATAGAAAAGAAGAAATTCTTGAAATATTACAATTAGCAAAAAAAATAAAAAAAGAAACAAAAAATAAAATTTTTACTAAATACCTCGATATGCAAACTTTAGGTATGATTTTTGAGAAAAGTAGTACTAGAACAAGAGTAAGTTTTGAAACAGGTATTTATCAATTAGGAGGTGTTGGATTATTCTTATCTTCAAGTGACCTACAATTAGGTCGGGGTGAGCCTTTAAAAGATACATCAAGAGTAATTTCAAGTATGGTTGATATGCTTATGATTAGAACTTTTAAACAATCAGGTTTGGAAGAATTTACAAAATATTCCAAAGTTCCTGTAATCAATGGCTTAACAAATGAATATCATCCTATGCAGTTATTAGCTGATTATTTAACTATACAAGAAGCTAATTTAGATATAAATCTAAAAGTAGCATACATAGGAGATGGTAATAATTTAGCTCATTCTTGGTTAATGCTAGCATCAAAATTAGGTTTTGAACTAGCAATTTCAACTCCAAAAGGATATGAAGTAAATCAAGATATTTTAAACGATGCACAAAAATTTGCAAAAATATCAGGTGCTAAAATATATATAGGAAATGATCCTAAAATAGCAGTTAAAAATGCAAGTGTAGTTACAACTGACACTTGGATTTCTATGGGTCAAGAAGATGAAAAGGAACAAAGAATAAAAGATTTTGATGGTTTTATTGTTGATAAAAAAATGATGAGTTTAGCCCAAGAAAAGGCTATATTTTTACACTGTTTACCTGCATATAGAAATTATGAAGTCAGTGAAGAAATCTTTGAAAGTTCTTCAAGTTTAGTATTTCAAGAAGCTGAAAATAGACTACATGCACAAAAAGCTGTAATGGTTTGGTTAGATCAAAAGAGAGTGTAAATGATAGATTTTAAAAAATTTGAAAAATATTCTAAAGCAGGCCCACGATATACATCATATCCAACTGCACCAGAGTTTAAAGAAGAATTTAGTGAAAAAGATTTAATAGATTTATATAAAAAACAAAATAATTCAAGAAAACTTTCATTATATATTCATCTTCCTTTTTGTAGATCTGCCTGTTATTTTTGTGGATGTAATGTCATTTTTACTTCAAAAGAAGATAAAAAAGTTAGATATATACAATACTTAAAAAAAGAATTAAATTTATTAAAACGATATTTAGATACTTCAAGAATAGTTAGCCAATTGCACTTTGGTGGAGGAACTCCTACTTTTTTTAGCCCTTCTCAATTAGACGAGATTTTAATTACTATTAAAGAAATATTTCCTAATTTTGCGAAAGATGCTGAAATTTCTTGTGAAGTTGATCCTAGATATTTTACAAAAGAACATATGGATGTATTAAAAAAAGGTGGCTGTAATAGATTAAGTTTTGGTGTTCAAGATTTAGATTGCCAAGTACAAAAAACAATTCATAGAGTTCAATCTTTTGATTTGACTAAAAATGTCATATCTATTGCTAGAAATGCAGGAATTAAGTCTATTAATACCGATTTAATTTATGGCTTACCTTATCAAACAAAGCAAACTTTTCATAAAACATTAGAACAAATGCTTACTTTAGATACAAATAGGTTTGCAGTGTTTAATTATGCACATGTTCCATGGCTTATGAAGACTATGCGAAAATTTGATGAAACTACTTTTCCTAAACCATCAGAAAAACTTGAAATGTTAAAAGATACAATTGATTTTTTTACATCAAATGGATATAAAATGGTAGGAATGGATCACTTTGCTAAACCTGAAGATGAACTATTTAAAGCTATAAAAAAAGGTGAACTACATAGAAATTTTCAAGGGTATACAACTAAAGGTGGTGCAGATTTAATAGGCATTGGAGTTTCATCAATTGGAAATGGAAGTAATTATTATACTCAAAATTTTAAAGATTTAAAACTTTATGAACAAGCCTTAGATAATGGTAAGCTCCCTGTGTTTAAAGGATATAAACTAAGTCTAGATGACCAATTAAGACAATTTGTAATCATGGAATTAATGAGTAATTTTTCATTAAATATCAAAAGAGTAGAAGAAAAATTTAATATAAACTTTAAACAATATTTTAAAAATGACTTAAAACAATTAGATGAATTCGTAAATGCAAATTTAATTTCAATAAGTAATGATAATATAAATGTAAAACAAACAGGAACTATGCTAATAAGAAATATATGTATGCCTTTTGATGCATATTTAAAAAAAATTTCTGAAGAAAAAAGAAGGTTTAGTAAAACTATATAATGACAAATAACAAATTCGATTTTACAAAAATAAATGATGATTGTATTAAATGTGGAAAATGCAAACCTGTTTGTACTATTTTCAATATCAATCAAGATGAAACAACTAGCCCTAGAGGTTTCATTGATTTGCTTGGTGCTTATAAAGAAGATAAATTAAATCTTGATTTAAATGCAAAAAATATTTTTGAATCATGTTTTTTATGTACAAATTGTGTTGAAGTTTGTCCAAATGATTTACCCGTTGATATGATTATTGAACAAGTACGCTTTGATATTGCAAAAAAATTTGGAATATCATGGTATAAAAGATTTTTTTTCTTTTTATTAAAACACAGAAAAATTATGGATTTAATGTCAACTTTGGGTTGGGTATTTCAAACTTGTGCTTTAAAATTAGATGATAATAAACAATCAGCAATACCAAGATTTTCACTTCCAATTGTAAAAAAAAATAGAGCTTTACCATATGCAAATAAAATAAGTTTTTTAAATAAATATCCTCAAAATATAAAAGCTCTAAAAAAAGAAAACAATAAAACTAAGAAAAATAAAGTTGCTATTTTTATTGGTTGTATGAGTAATTATACATATACTAATACAGGTGATGCCTTAGTTACAATTTTAAAAAAATTAAATTTAGATATTATGATTCCAAAAAAACAATTATGTTGTGCTGCTCCTGCATACTTTACAGGTGCTTTTAATAGTGTTGATTATTTAATTAAAAAAAATATTGAATATTTTGAAACATGGATAGATGATGTAGATGCTGTTCTTATACCAGAAGCTACTTGTTCGGCTATGATTAATCAAGATTGGGAACATTATTTACACAATCAAATACAATGGCAAAAAAGAGCTAAAGCATTATCTTCCAAAATGTTTATGGCTACAAAATGGTTAGAAAATAATAGTAATTTAGTAAGCTTATTACAAAAATCTAATAAAAAATTTGATGAGCTTGTAACTTATCACGATCCTTGTCATGCTAAAAAAATGCAAGGTATTTGGAAGGAACCACGAAATTTATTAAAACAAAATTATGTTTTAACAGAAATGAGTGATTCAAACAGATGTTGTGGTTTTGGAGGTCTAACTATGCAAACTGAAAAATATGAACTAGCAAGAGCAGCTGGTTTACCAAAAGCTACCATGATTAAGCAAACAAAAGCACAAATAGTTAGTGCTGAGTGTTCAGCATGTAGAATGCAAATTACAAATTCTTTATATATTAGTAATGTTGATGTAAAGTTTCAAAACCCAATAGAATTAATAGCAAAGGCATTAGATTAATGAAAGATTTTTGGCAAAATATATATTCAAACTTTGATCCAGTAGCATTTCACTTAGGTTCAATTTCTGTTCATTGGTATGGTATTATGTATGCAACTGCACTTTTAAGTGCTATTATTGTTGCAAAAAATATTATAAAATATGATAAAATTTCTATTTCAAACGAACTTTTTGATTCATATATATGGTGGGTTGAAATTGGTGTAATTTTAGGTGCTAGAATAGGGTATGTTCTATTTTATGACACTCATACTATGTATTATTTAACACATCCTTGGCAAATTTTTAATCCTTTTATAAATGGAGTTTATGCAGGAATTTCTGGAATGAGTTATCATGGTGCATTAATTGGTTTTATTATTGCTTCAATTCTTTTTTGTAGAAAGAAAAAAGTATCTTTTTGGTTTTTAAATGATATTGCAGTTTTGGGTATTTCTGCCGCTTATGTTTTTGGAAGAATTGGAAATTTCTTTAATCAAGAATTAATAGGAAGAGTTACAGATGTACCTTGGGCAATATATGTAAATAATACTTTAAGGCATCCATCACAGATTTATGAGGCATTTTTAGAAGGTATTTTAATATTTATAATTTTATTTATAATAAGAAATCAAAAAACATTTGAAGGACAATTAGCCTTGACATATGGAATTTTATATTCTTGTATGCGTATTTTTTCTGAATTTTTTAGACAACCAGATATACAGTTAGGATTTTTATATAGTAACTGGCTTACTATGGGTATTTTACAATCAACATTTGTACTATTAATTTGTATGGTATTTTATAAAATTAGAATGAAGCAACAAAAAATTATTTAATCTTTACTGATATATCCATGTTCAGTAGCTAAATCATTAATTTTATTTTTTAGAAGATCTAATCTCCAACCATGCCTATTGGCAAAGTTTTCTATTTCTATTTCTCTTTGTTCTAATGAACAAAATATATAGATTCTTTTTAAAAAAGGTTTAGGTATTTGAATAGATATTAGTTGAAAATAGTTTTCTTTACAGTTTCTAGAGCAAAAAGCTTTACTCATAGCAATTTTTTTCTTGCAAAATGGGCAGTGAGACATGTTTTAAAGATCCTTTGTAATTATTTTATAAAATTTAGCATTTGTAATATCTTGTAAAAATTTAGGATCAACTTCATGAATGGCAATAATATCTACAATTTTATTATTCATTAACCAAGCTTTTCCAGAATCAACAATTATTTTATCTTCAAACATTTGAATTAATTGTTGTTTTGATACGATTAGTTCATTCATTATTAGTTCAAATTAATATTTCGTAGCTTATTGAGGCTCTTCAATAATATAACCTCTATTTGAGTTATTTTTGATAATTTCATAGTATGTTTTTAGTCTAATTTTATTTACTATATTTCTCATAGTATAAATTGACATATTTTTACCTTTCCATACAACACTTTTTATAGTTTCATAATCTATAGTATCACCTCGTTTAGAAATTAATAATTTTAAAAAACCTTTTTCTAATTTAGTAAATTCAATCATACTTCCACCAGCTTTAAAGAATTGATCTCTATATTCATCAAAATAAATTCCATTTTGAAATTCTATTTTATCACCTCTTTTTGTTTGATTCAAAGACATGATTATTGCTAATCTTACATCTCTTGATTTTAAAGGTTTTGATAATATTGCATAAGCACTATTTCCAATAGCTGTCACTATAGTTTCATTATCATTATCGTCTGTAACTATTATTTTAGGTAAAGATGGAGCTATTTGGGTAATTTTAATACAAGTTTCTTCAAAGCTTGTACCTTCAACATTTGTATCTATTATAATTATATCATAATTGTTTTTTTTTAATAACATAAGTGCTTCGCTAACATCTGTACTAAATTTTAATTCTTTAAAATATTCATCAAATTCTTTTGAAATAGATAATTTAACATCTTCACTATTTCCCAATAATAAAACTTTTGCATTATTTAATTTTCTTATATTTTTTAATGTTTTCATAGTTTTCATATATCCTTTTAGTATTGTATAAGTA